>NZ_QHHV01000400.1:0-4889 GCF_003947245.1 Actinoplanes sp. ATCC 53533
CATAGGCATACAGCTTGAGGTCGGGCCGGTAGCGCTCGAACAGCGTGCGCAGCTGTCCCTCGGTCTCGGGCCGCTTCTGCAGGAGCCGCTTGTGGACGACATCGCGGATGTTCGTGGCGGCGAGGTGGACACGAAGCTTCGAAGGGAAGCGGTCCTTGGCCCACACCAGGAAGGAGTCGTCCGCCTCCTCGTCAAGCTTCTGCTGCCCAAGTGCCAACAGCCATGCCTTGCCGTGAAGCGTGGAGCCCATCGCGGTCGCAAAGGCGCGCAACCGATCCACGCGGTCCTTACTGGACAGAACGTACTGGGACACCTCGTCGACGACAAGAAACAGTGTGGCACTGGGGCGGCGGAACTTGAGCATGTCGCGGATGGCGGCCACGGCCTCCTCGGGCGACTCCGAGCGGGTATGGGTGCCACCGCGGCTGGTGAACCAGCTCATGGGGTCGGTGTACCGATCGGGGTACATCGCGTTCATGACCTGGGAGAACTCCTCCTCGGCCAGCGACTTGTCCTTCACGCTGGCCCAGGGAATGCCCAGCACCTCCTGGGCCGTCTTCTCGAAGCGGGACCACTCCCCGTCGCGTTCGAGGCCCAACTCAAAGTCGGCTACCAGGGCCTCGGCGCAGTAACCAAGCCGCCGCTGGACCTGTCGAACGGTCGCGGCATGGATATGCTCGTTGTCCCGCGCGATGCCGCCGATGTCGAACACGACGGCCAGCGGATCGATCTTCTGGCGAAGTACGCGCCAAGCCTGGCGGAGTTCAGCGGACCTCGGTGACGTGTCGCGCTGAAGCCACGCTTCCGCGAGCGAGCCTCCATCCGACAATGCGACACCATCGAGCGCAAGCCCGAGGAGCTTGGCGAAGCTCGACTTACCGGAGCCGTAGAACCCTGAGACCCAGATATTGGGGAGTTCAGGTCCGCCGGCCTTGTCGAGCTCCGTAGCGATATTCGTGAGCAGCCGAACGTACTGCTCATGGATGCCGTCCGGCACACGGCGATGGTTCGGATGGTCCTCGGGCCAGCCCCCGGTGATGATGTATTCGGAAACCTCGTCGGTGAGCTTGTCCGGGCCCTGCTCGTGGAAATACACCACAGGTGGGATGTCCCGGGTGACGTCCGAGACGAAGAGGTCGCGAATCAGCATGGTGTCCCTCATGGATAGATCCGGGGCCGGTAGTCGTTGTCCGGGTTGAGAATGCCCATAAATGAGAGTCCAGCCGGGCCTTGCCGTGCGCCCGGATAGAGCAGCACGACCGGGACGTTTCGTGTCCGGCCGTCGAGGTGACGAAGAAGAGCAGATGTCCGAATGAATGGGTACATCGCGCCTGCGCGTCCGATGAGGACGACGGTTCGATCGACGGCGCCTGGGTTGTTGTCGGCGTATTCGCAGATCAGACGGCCGCAATCAGCCGCGATCCCGTCCGGCCCCTCGACCAGAGGTGAGAGCTTGGACTTCAGGTAGTTCAGCCCGCGTACTGGTTCGATGTCAGCCATGCGCCGTTCCATCTGCATGACGCGGTCGACCCACTCCGAGCCCTGCGCCCTGACCCGGTCGAGCAGGAGCTTCTGGAGACTGATCGAAATGATCATCCAGCCGTTTGCGGAAAGATCGGTGGTCAGGCGCTGTACCTCGCCGCGAAGCTTGAACTCGTCGGACGGTTCGTACTGCAGGATCGCGAATCGGTAATTTCGCATCGTGCTGATGCTCGGTCCATCGGCGTTGATGAGATCTCGCCGAAGCGCGGCAAACGCCTCGCGCAGTGGGCTCTGCTCGAAGATAGGGAGCGTCACGAGGCGGCTCCAGCCATACACGGCTGGGCGCCTCGGAGGCTGACGTCGGCCCACATCCGCAGGTCGCGGTACTTCCAGCCGTAGTCGACAAGGTTACCCTGCCGCTTGAACGCGAGCCCCGGAAGTTTTCGTAGGCGTTCATCGAGGACGGCACCTTCCAGCCCGACCGAACGAAGATACGGGTTGTCAAGCATGCTGCCTTCGAATTCCGTCTCACGGAGTAGATACAGAAGATACTCAAGCGCCTCGTCGGGCACGCGTGGCACACCGAGCGGACGAGGGTCACGGATTTTGGTGACCAAGGCGGCTGAGTGTGCCGCCGCGAGAAGCTTGCTGGCAAGCTCGATCCGCATGGACATCTTCCAGCGTGCGCCCGCTTGATCGCTGACCCACCCGACGGCAAGATCGCGAGTCACCTCCGGGCGTAGCCCGCAACGACGGTCCGTCAGATACCCGCCTGTGAAACGCCGGTACAGCGGGTCGGTCAGCTGTAGGTGCCAGTGGCAGATGACTCTGCGTATGTCCGGCGACATCTGTTCCCAGCTGTGGAGTACGGCTAACGCAGACGGGAACGCGCCGAATCGCGCCCGCATGTTGGTGACGAGAATCTTGACCCGCGCCAGACTTCGGGCGCCGAACCAGTACTCATCGAAGGCCCTCTGCGCGTTCACGGAGATTTCCTCGTCGACACGGGCCCAGAAGGCGCGCGAGTTGTCGACCTCGAGGGCACACTTCGACAGGCGCGTGTGCACCTCCGTCACCTCTCGCGGTCGATCCGTCATGGCATCCTCCTGAAGTGCGGAAGCGGATAGCGCTCGCCCTCCGGTGCGAGTCCTGCGATCAGCTTCCGTACCAGTTGATCCAAGGCGATCGGAGGACTCCCCTTGAGTAGCCGCCCGCCTGGAGAGGCTGTCCCCTCGGCAGTGCCGTGGCCAGCGACCCAGTCCCAGAACCGATTCCGGTCCCAGCCGCCACTGACGATCGCCAGACCCGGAAGTGCCTCCTCTGGCGCGCGGCTCAAGCGCTTCAGATCTTGGAAACGCTCCTCGATCCGCTCGTCCAGTTCGAAACCCAGATTGAAGAGTGAGATGAGGCGATCCGGGTCGTGGTCCTGACGCCGGACTTCCGAGTCCATCCTTCGGGCGGCTTCTCGCGCGCCCTGAAGCACTGCCCAGCGCCAGGTGCTCGGCAACAGCCGGCGGAACAGATCCTCGCCGCCGTACTCGGAGACGAGATCAGACCGCCACCAACCAAGCCGACCTCCTTCCCCTGTCTCGCCGGCCCACGCCACAACGAGCTGCGAGGTGAGCGCTCTGTCGATATCCGATGTCGGAACCGGTGCTCGTTCGGTTACGGTCGGTATATCTTCGACTTCGAATAAGCTCATGACTCGACCTTCTCGTCGTCCGACTTCGCCACTCCGCCCGGTTTAATCCAAGCACTGACCTGCGGAAGCTTGGATCTCCGTAGCCGGGGCCACCCGGTGCATGGTATGGGCCGTTGACTTGGCCTTATGCACCGTCTTTCCGGCAACGCCAAGGTAGTCCGCGACCTCCTCCGCCGCAGCCCCGAGCACATGCTCCTGCATTATCCAGTACCCGCAGGATGAAGACGCGGTGACTCCCGGCCGCTCTATCGGGACCTGTGGCCGGCCCTCGCCGAGTCCCTGGTCTGACAGGCGGAGCGGGCCCTCCACCCGGAGTGCTACAGGGACATGTCGCTGTCGACGAGGCGCTACCGCTTGTTCGGGGCCGGATCGGCTCCCGATCAGTGGGCGCGCCGGCCCGCGCAGCCGTTGCCGATCGAGGTCACGTACGACGACTACACCGTGGACACCGTCGAGAACCGGCTTCTACGGACCGCGCTGCGCTGGATGGCCGGGGTTCCCCGGCTGCCGGACTCGACGCGCGCCCGGCTGAGCCACCTGGACGGACGGCTCGACGGGTTCGGCTGCTGCCAGGCGGTGCAATCCTGCCGAGGTGGCGGCCCGGCCGGCTCAACGTCCGGTACCTGCCCGCGCTGCGTCTGGCCGAGCTGGTGTTGCGGCAATACAGCGCAGACCCGGGGCGGGGTGGCCGGCGCATGGCCGCGTTCGTTGTGAACGCGGCGATGGTCTTCGAGGACTTCGTCACGAGGGCAGTGCGCGAGGCGTTGCGGCGTCGTCCGGGACGAACCGAGTCCCAGTATCGGAGGCATTTCGACGGGGAACGGACGATTCCGATCCGGCCGGACGTCGTGCATGTCGAGGCCGAGGGTCCGGTCGCGGTGTTCGACGCGAAGTACAAGCTGGAGGGGCCAGTCGCCGACGCGTACCAGATGCGCGCATATTGCACCGCGCTCAGCCTGACCACCGGCTGGCTGATCTACGCGCGGGGCACTCCCGACGCGCTGCACCGGTACATCCGCAATACAGACATCAACATCGTCCAGCACAGCCTCGACCTCGACACCGACCCGGCCGATTTGCTGCGGCAGGTTGCCGACCTCGCCGGCCGTGCGCTCATCAAGGTGTGCTGAGGAAATCGCGCCAGCAGCAATCAGGGTGGCCGGCCGGCGGTCATCTATCACCGTGACGTGAACCGCGCGGTCGACGACCGGCTGGTGGTCACGCGTCCCGCATCGATCGCCCAGTTCATTAGCACTCCGGCATGACCCTCAGCCTCGATCCACCGACGCAGTCGGTGTCGATCGCCGTTGATCATTTCTGTGTGGGGTGATCCGGCGGGCGTGTGGGAGTCGCCGATCTCGTGATCGGCTTGCCCTGGACGCGTTTGTTCGGGTGGAGCAGGGTTGTGGCCTGTGGCCGGGCCGCCTGGATTCTGCGGGTTCCGGCTGGTCAGCCGGGGGTGGCCTGGACGGCGGTGAACAGGTTGTCGAACGCCGTCTGCCAGGGCCAGTGCTCGGGGAGGTGCAGGTGGATGGTGCGGGCCCGATGCGCGATCCGGGCGGCGACGTTGATGATCCGGGTACGAATCGTCGCTGGCCGGGCGCCGGCTTGAGGGCCGGCGGCGAGGTGCCCGGCGGTGCGGGTGAGGTTATGGGCGATTGCGGCGCAGGTCAGCCAGGCGTCGTTCGCGCTGACCTCCTGGAGG
>NZ_QHHV01000401.1:0-2549 GCF_003947245.1 Actinoplanes sp. ATCC 53533
ACTCGCCGGTGTCGGTGACCGCGGCACCGCGGACCAGGCCGTCGGTGGGCTGCATCGAGATCGCGCGGACGACGTTGTCGCCCAGGTGCTGCGCCACCTCGAGGGTCAGCGTCTTGGTGCCCCCGGAGAGGGTCACGTCGACGTGCAGCGCGTTGTAGATATTGGGCATCGCGTCGCGGGGGAACTCGGCGTCGACGACCGGGCCGATGACCCGGACTACGCGGCCGACACCGGCCTGCGTCTTGGTGGGCTCAGCTACAGCAGTCATCATCCATCACTTCCCGCCGCGGCCAGCGCGTTGGCGCCGCCGACGATCTCACTGATTTCCTGGGTGATCGCAGCCTGCCGCGCGGAGTTCATCTCGCGCGTGTACCGCTTGAGCAGGTCGTCCGCGTTGTCCGACGCGCTCTTCATCGCCCGGCGCCGGGACGCCGACTCGCTGGCCGCCGAGCTCAGCAACGCCGCGTAGATCCGCGTGTTGAGATACTTCGGCAGCAGCGCGTTCAGCAGCTCCTCGGCCTCGGGCTCGAACTCGTAGGCCGGCCGCAGCCCGGGCTCCCGCTCGCGCTCCTCGACCTGCATCGGCGCCAGGAAGCGAGCCTCCGCGGTCTGGGTCATGAGCGACTTGAACTGGGTGCTCACGATGTGCAGCTCGTCGACACCCTGGATGCCGTCCGGGCCGTACTCCCCGTCCTCGTCGTCCGCGCCCGCGACGAACGCCTCGAGCAGCGCGTTGCCGATGGTGCGGGCGTCGGCGAACGAAGGCCGCTCGGAGAAGCCGGTCCAGCTCGTCTCGATCGGACGGTTCCGGAAGCGGTAATACCCGACGCCCTTGCGGCCGACGATGTACAGCGCCACTTCCTTGCCGTCCGCCCGGAGGCGCGCCATGAGCTGCTCCGCCGTGCGGATCGCGTTGGCGTTGTAGGCGCCGGCCAGGCCCCGGTCGCTGGTGACCAGCAGGACACCCGCGCGCTGCACGCGCTCGCGCGCCTGCAGCAGCGGGTTGTCGACCGACGCGTTGGACGCCAGCGCCGTGAGCACCTGGGTGATCGCCTCCGCGTACGGCTTGGAGGCGTTCACCCGTTCCTGCGCCTTGGCGATGCGGCTGGTCGCGACCAGTTCCTGCGCCTTGGCGATCTTCTTGGTGGACTTGACGGTGCGGATGCGCCGCCGAAGTGCCTGTACCTGACCGGCCATGGCTTAGCTCTTGTCCGACTCGGGACGGACCTCGCGGGTCACCGTCTCCCGGCTCTCGCTGCCGTCGGCCAGGGGCTCGGCCGGGGCCTCGTTGCCGGGACCGCCGCCGGTCTCGCCCTGCTTGAACAGCACCTTGAACTCGTTGACGCCGGTCTGCAGGGTCTCGACCTGCTCGTCGGTCAGCTGCCCCGTCGACTCGATCGCCGTGAAGACGTCGTTGCGGTTGCGCTTGATCCAGTCGAGCAGCTCGCCCTCGAACCGGCGGACGTCGCCGACCGGGATGTCGTCGAGCTGGCCGGTGGTGCCGGCCCAGATGATGATGGTCTGCTCGGCCACCGAGTACGGCGAATACTGCGGCTGCTTGAGCAGCTCGACCAGGCGTACGCCCTTGTCCAGCTGGGCCCGCGACGCCTTGTCCAGGTCGGAGGCGAAGGCCGAGAAGGCCTCCAGCTCACGGAACTGGGCCAGGTCGAGGCGGAGCCGGCCGGAGACCCGCCGCATGGCCTTGACCTGCGCCGAGCCGCCGACCCGCGACACCGAGGTGCCGACGTTGATGGCCGGGCGCACACCCGAGGCGAACAGGTCGGCCTCGAGGAAGATCTGGCCGTCGGTGATCGAGATGACGTTGGTCGGGATGTAGGCCGAGATGTCGTTGGCCTTCGTCTCGATGATCGGCAGACCGGTCATCGAGCCCGCACCGAGGTCGTCGGAGAGCTTGGCGCAGCGCTCCAGCAGGCGGCTGTGCAGGTAGAAGACGTCACCCGGGTATGCCTCGCGGCCCGGCGGGCGGCGCAGCAGCAGCGACACGGCGCGGTAGGCCTCGGCCTGCTTGGTCAGGTCGTCGAAGACGATCAGGACGTGCTTGCCGTTGTACATCCAGTGCTGCCCGATGGACGAGCCGGTGTACGGGGCGATGTACTTGAAGCCGGCCGGGTCGGAGGCCGGCGACGCGACGATCGTCGTGTACTGCAGTGCGCCCTGGGCCTCGAGCGTGCCCCGGATGCTGGCGATCGTGGTGGCCTTCTGGCCGATGGCGACGTAGATGCAGCGAACCTGCTTCTCCGGGTCGCCGGACTCCCAGTTGGCGCGCTGGTTGATGATCGTGTCGAGCGCGACCGTGGTCTTACCGGTCTTGCGGTCGCCGATGATCAGCTGGCGCTGGCCCCGGCCGATCGGCGTCATGGCGTCGATCGCCTTGATGCCGGTCTGCAGCGGCTGCTTCACCGGCTGCCGGGACATGACGTTCGGCGCCTGCAGCTCGAGCTCGCGGAAGCCCTCGCTCTCGATCGGGCCCCGGTCGTCGATGGGCTCACCCAGCGCGTTCACGACGCGGCCCAGGTAGGCGTCGCCCA
>NZ_QHHV01000402.1:0-3084 GCF_003947245.1 Actinoplanes sp. ATCC 53533
GCCGGCCGGGTCGGAGGCCGGCGACGCGACGATCGTCGTGTACTGCAGTGCGCCCTGGGCCTCGAGCGTGCCCCGGATGCTGGCGATCGTGGTGGCCTTCTGGCCGATGGCGACGTAGATGCAGCGAACCTGCTTCTCCGGGTCGCCGGACTCCCAGTTGGCGCGCTGGTTGATGATCGTGTCGAGCGCGACCGTGGTCTTACCGGTCTTGCGGTCGCCGATGATCAGCTGGCGCTGGCCCCGGCCGATCGGCGTCATGGCGTCGATCGCCTTGATGCCGGTCTGCAGCGGCTGCTTCACCGGCTGCCGGGACATGACGTTCGGCGCCTGCAGCTCGAGCTCGCGGAAGCCCTCGCTCTCGATCGGGCCCCGGTCGTCGATGGGCTCACCCAGCGCGTTCACGACGCGGCCCAGGTAGGCGTCGCCCACCGGGACCGAGAGGACGCGGCCGGTGCGCTTGACCTGCTGACCCTCTTCGATGTGGGTGTAGTCACCCAGGACCACGGCGCCGATCTCACGGACGTCGAGGTTCAGGGCGACGCCCAGCGTGCCGTCGGCGAATTCGAGCAGTTCGTTAGCCATCGTCGAGGGCAGGCCCTCGACGTGCGCGATGCCGTCGCCCGCATCGGAGACGATGCCGACCTCCTCGCGGGAGACCTCGGGCGAATAGGACGAGACGTAGCGCTCTAGCGCCCCCCGGATCTCGTCCGAGGAGATGGTCAGCTCGGCCATCCTCTGCCTTCTCTAGTCGGCTCGGGGCGTCGCCGCCGCCGAGGGCGTGCTCGGGACGTCGCCGCCGCCGAGGGGAAGAAACTATTTAGCGAACGCCTGCCGGGCTTCGTTGAGTCGCCGCAGGATCGTGCCGTCGTAGAGGTCGGAGCCGACACGGACGCTGAGGCCACCGAGAATGCTCGGCTTCACATCGACCTTCAGCGAAACCTGCCGACCGTAGATGTCGGACAACTTGGCGGCGAGTCGCTGCTCCTCGGCGTCGTCCAGCAGCCGGGCGACCGTCACGTAGGCGACCTCACGGTCCCGCTTCGCGGCGGTCAGCTCGACCAGCCGGGTCATCGAGGACTCGAAGTTGCGCCCGCCGAAGCCCGCCAGCGCGACCGCGACGAGCTGGATCGTCGCCGCCTGGGCCTTGCCCTCGAGCAGACCCTGGATCAGCTTAACGCGACGGTCCACCGGAGCGCCCGGGTCACTGAGCGTGACGGCGAGCTCGGCGGTGCCCGAGACGACCTGCCCGAAGCGGAACAGCTCGTCCTCGACCTCGGCGAGCTTGCCCGCCTTGTCGGCCGACGTCAGGATCGTGTCGACCCCGAGCCGCTCGGTGGCGTCGAGCAGCTCGGACGGCCGCGAGAAGCGCCCGGACACCAGGGTCGCGAGCGCGTCCACGGCGACCGTTCCGAGCTTGCCGGCGACCAGCGAGCGGAGCAGCTCCGCCCGGTCGTCACCGCCACGCGACGGATCGGTCAGCGCGCGCCGCAGCCGCAGCTCGCCGCGCAGCAGCCCGGCCACCGACAGGATCTCGTCGGCGGTCGTGGCGAGCTGCGCGGCGGTGGCCGTCCGCGTGTCCGCGGTCAGCTTCTCCGCGGCGGCGGCGTACGACTCCCGGTTGACGGTCGCCATCAGCGCCGCCCGTTGCCCGCGCCGGCGCCCAGCTCGTTGATGAACCGGTCCACCGTGCCCCGGGTGCGCGCCTCGTCGGCGAGGGACTCCCCGACGATCTTGCTGGCCAGATCGACGGCGAGCGTGCCCACCTCGGAGCGCAGGTCACGCACGATGCTCTCGCGCTGGGCGGCGAGCTGGTCGCGTCCGGCCGCGATGATGCGGTCGGATTCTTCCCGCGCCTTGGCGAGGACATCCTGACGGATGCCCTCCGCGTCGGCACGCGCCTCGTCGCGGATGCGGGCGGCCTCGGTGCGGGCCTCCGACAGCTGCGCGCGGTACTGCTCGAGCAGCTCGTTCGCCTCGGCCTGAGCGGCCTCGGCGCGCTTGATGCCGCCCTCGATCGCGTCGACCCGCGCCGCGAAGGTCTTCTCCATCATCGGGAAGACGAACTTCATCAGCACGAAGCAGAGCACCGCGAACGCGACGGTGCCGACGACGATCTCCTGCCAGACAGGAATGATCGGGTTGTGGCCTGATTCGCCGGCCTCAACAGCCAGATACGTAAGCATGGTGACCTCCCATCGAGGCAGAAGGACTTACTAGCCGGCCCAGATGAAGCCGAAAGCGATGCCGAGCAGCGCAAGCGCCTCGATGACGGCGAAGCCGATCCAGACGTACGGCAGGGTCAGGCGCGACGACTCCGGCTGCCGGGCCGTCGACTGGATGTAAGCGGAGAAGACCAGGCCAACACCGATGCCGGGGCCGATGGCCGCGAGACCGTAGCCGATGGCGGCGGTGCTGCCCTCTACGGCGGCAAGAAGCTCCATTACCTATTCCTCCTGGTATCTCGCGTGACTGTCACGCGGGACGACAAACGGGGTATTGCTCGGAACAGTTAGCTCAGTGCTCGTCGGCGAGCGCGCCCTGGACGTAGCTCGCGGTCAGCACCGTGAAGACGTAGGCCTGCAGGCAGATGACCAGGAACTCCAGGAACGTCAGCGCGATCGTCATGACCCACGAGACGATCGAGAAGGGGGCGTACCAGACGTTCGCGCTGATCATCGCGAAGCCGCCGAGGGTGAACACCAGCAGCAGCATGTGGCCGGCGAACATGTTGGCGAAGAGCCGGACCGCCAGCGAGAACGGGCGGACCAGGAAGTTGGAGAAGAACTCGATCGGGATCAGCAGCGGCAGGATGAACCACGGCGCCGGCGGGATCAGCGCGGACTTGATGTACTTGAAGAACCCGCCGTGGTGCCGGATGCCCACATAGATGAACATCACGTAGCTGATGACCGCGAGAATCGCCGGGAAAGCGATGTGCGAGTTCGGCGAGATCTGAATCAGCGGCACGATGCTGAAGAAGTTCATCACCAGGATGAAGCAGAAGAGCGTCGTGAGGTAGGGCGCGAAGCGACGCCGCGCGGCCCGATCATATCGACAGAGATGTTGTTACGCACGAATCCGTAG
>NZ_QHHV01000403.1:0-3578 GCF_003947245.1 Actinoplanes sp. ATCC 53533
CCAGGAGATGCGGCACATCCGGTCTCGGCAGAAGCTGACCGGCGCGGCCGCCGACGGCGAGTCGACGTTCTTCGACCATCCTCTGCTGACCCTCGACGTCGGTGGTAACACCGTCTACCTTGAGCCTGACTTGGTGGCGTTCCACCACAACGGCAAATTCCACGTCGTCGAGATCAAGTCCTTCGCCGTCATCGACGACCAGGCCGACGGCGGCAAGGTCGCCGCCGCAGCCACCCAATCCGCTGTGTACGTGCTAGCTTTGCGGCGTCTGCTCGGCGCCGACGACGCGGTGTCGCACGAGGTTGTCCTCGTCTGCCCGAAGGACTTCTCCAACCAGCCGGTCGCCACCAAGGTCGATGTGCGCAAACAGCTAATCGTGCTGCAGCACCAACTGAGCCGGCTATCCCGCATCGAAAAGCTGGTCGGCGAGCTGCCGCCGACTCTGACCTTCGATCTTGCCACCGGCGACGACGGCAAACCGACCCGGTCCGCCGCCGACCTAATCGCCGCCCTGGCCGAGGTCGAGGCCCGTTACGCGCCTGACTGCATCGCCAAGTGCGAGATGGCGTTCTTCTGCCGTAAGGAAGCGAGTGGCTGCACCGCCACGCTCGGCATCAACGTCCGCGAAGAACTCGGCGGCGTCGAGACAGTCGCCGAGGCGCTCGGCCTTGCCGACGGCAGCTTGATCGCCTCCGACAGCCAGGCCGAGGCCGCAGCGATGCTGCGGACCACCGCCGAGATCTACCGGTCGGTGGCGGCGTGAGCGCGATTTCCTCGTACGCCCGTGCCCGCGCCGTGGCGGCCGGCCACGCCTTCCCGATCGCTACCCGCCGGCATGTCTTTCTCTCCGAGCGGCCGTTGGTCCTGGTCCCGCTCGCCATGGCCGGCGAGGCAAACGCCCCTCTCGCCGCCATGATCGGCAGTGACTCCGCCGAGCCGATGGTGCTGTTCGTCCCGCAACCGCGGAACCGGGATATGCGTTTCGAGTTCGCCGCGTCGCTTGCCGAAGTCGTGCTCGACTATGTCCGTTCCTGCACGCGGCGTTCCGAGGTCGTCGGCAAAGATGTCGTGTTCCTCGACGCGCCGCAGCTGCTCGTGCCGAACCGGGCCGGGGCGGCTTTCGTCCGACTGCTGGGCCGCTCGACCCGCTTCCGGCGCACCACCGGCCCGTATCCGGTGCCGCAACGGGTGCCGATGCTGGGCCGTTGGCTCACCTATCTCGCTGAGCGTTCCGAACATCCGGGCTCCGCGGCGATGCTCGCCATGACCGAGGCGCTGGGGATGCACTGGGCCAGCGGTCAGAGCGCCCTCGAGGATGCGAACCTTGCCGCGCTGCTCGGCTGGATTGATCCGCCGGACGGCGTGACCGGGCCAGAGGCGGCCATCGCGGCGGAGGATCCGCTGGTGTGGCCGCCCGCCGGCCCCAACACCGATCCGGCCTTCGACAACGAGGTGCTCGCGCCAACGATCCGGGCCTACGCCGACTCCGCGCCGGAGAGCCCGAGAAGTACCCGCGCTCTGCAGACCCTCGAGCGTGAGCTGCGCGGCCAGATGGAGCCGACGTGGCGTCTGATGTGGCGGGCGGTCGAGGTGCTGCGTGCGCTGCCACCCGGCGACACCGTCGAGCAACGGTGGACGGCCGACCGCAAGGACTTCAGTCGATACCAGAACTACCTCGTCATGGACGGCCGCCCACAGGCCCGCCGCGACGGCGCGGTCGTCGCCGCCCGCCGGCTGCAGACCCTCGAGCGGGAGCAGACCTTGTACGACGCGACTCGGGCGCTCGACGACCCGCTGGTGATGGCCAACTTCCGGGTGACCGGTGAGGCCTTCGAGGGCACGGTCGTCTCAGTCGAACGCGACCGGCGGGTCACCGGCGAGAAAGGCCGGCGAATCACCCGACCGTTGATCGTCGTGACCACCGCCGACCCCGTTCACCTCGCGGTCGGCGCCGCTGTCCGTTCTCCCGCCCGCCTGGGGCAGGAGGCGACCATCGTCGAGATCCGCCGCGAGGCCGACAGCACGCTGGTGACCCTCGAACTCGCCGGCGGCATGGGCCGCAGCGCCGTGCCAGCGCTGGGCACCGTGCCCGAGGAAGAGGACGACATCACCTACACCAGTGCGTTCCCCGACGCTTTCCGCACACCCGACCTTCCTCCGACCGAGCTGACCCCCTGGACGCATGGTGGGCCACCGCAGCCGTACGTGCCCACCGAGGACGACGCCCGGGAGGTGTGGGAATGATCTTCGATCCGGCAGCGGAGGCCGAACGGGTCACCGCGGGAATCCTGGCCGACTTCCGCTCCGGAAAGCACCGCGGCGTGGTCGTCGACTCCCCACCCGGCGCGGGAAAGTCGACGCTCGTCGTGCGGGCCGCCGTCTCCCTCGCCGTGGACGGCGAGCGCTCGATCATCGTCGCCCAGACCAACGAGCAGGTCGACGATCTGACCGCCGCCATTGCCGCCCAGCTCCCGTCCGGCTTGGTGGTCGGCCGGCTCACCAGCTCGACGTACGGCCGGCCGCAGCGTTTCGCGAACCTCGCCAACGTACTGATCGACAAAGACGTCAGCAATCTGCTCAGCTGCGAAATCATCATCGCGACCGCGTCCAAGTGGGCGTACGTGAAGGACCGGTCATGGCCGTGGGCGATCGTCGACGAGGCCTACCAGATGCGCTCGGACCTGTTGCTGGCCGTCGCACCCCGCTTCGAGCGGGCGCTCTTCGTCGGCGACCCGGGACAGCTTGATCCGTTCTCGGTCGTGCAGAACGATCGGTGGCGCGGGCTGACCTGGGATCCGATGCAAAGCGCGGTGGCCGGCCTGCTCCGCAGCAACCCCTCCCTCCCGGTTCATCGGCTGCCCGTGTCCTGGCGGCTGCCTGCGAGCGCCGAGCAGGTGGTCGCGCAGGCGTTCTACCCGTTTACCGGCTTCCGCACCGGGACCGGCCCGGGCGAACGAGAGCTTAGCTTCACCACAAGGGCCTTCGGGCGTACCGCAGTGGACGCCGTCCTGGCCGAGGCGGCCACCTCCGGATGGGGCTTCTACGAGTTGGACGCGAAGCACACCATGCGCACCGACGCGGAGGCCGTGGCCGCGGTCGCCGAAGTGACGCGACGATTCCTCGATCGCGGCGCCGTCGCCCGGTCTGGTGACACGCCGCGATCAGTCACGCCAGATCGCATCGCTGTGGGCGCAGCCCACCGCGACCAGGTCGCCGCACTTCGGGCCGCATTGATCGATCTGCCCGAGGTCACTGTCGACACAGCCAATCGGCTCCAGGGCCGCGAGTACGACGTGACCGTGGTACTGCATCCGCTGTCGGGCCGTCGAGACGCGACCGCATTCCACCTTGAGGCCGGGCGCCTGTGCGTGCTTACCTCCCGGCACCGGCAGGCGTGCGTCGTCGTCGGCCGAACCGGCATCCGGGAACTGCTCGACGCCCATCCGTCCAGTGAGCCGGTCCACCTGCACGAACCGGTCAAGTTCCCGGACGGATGGGCAGCGAACCAGATCGTGATGGAACACCTCCTCAAGCACCGCGCGGCGCGATAGCCCTGGACGGACCACATGAGATTCCTG
>NZ_QHHV01000404.1:0-9026 GCF_003947245.1 Actinoplanes sp. ATCC 53533
TGGTCGTGCACATGCTGCTGGCCATGCTGGCACCCATCCTGCTGGTCCTCGGCGCCCCGATCACCCTCGCGCTGCGGGCGCTGCCGGCGACAACCGACCGGCGCTACCCCGGGGCGCGGGCCTGGATCGTCGCCGCCCTGCACTCGCGGCCGGTGCGGCTGCTCACCAACCCGGTGATCGCCGCGGTGCTCTGGGTCGGTGGCCTGTACGTCATGTACTTCTCCGACGCCTACGAATACGCGCTGCGCAACCATCCCGCGCACCTGGCGCTGTACCTGCACTTCCTGCTGTCCGGGTACCTGTTCTTCGCCGTGCTGATCAGCCCCGACCCACTGCCACGGCGGGTGCCCCACATGGCACGCCTGGTGGTCCTGATGGCCTCCCTGGCGTTCCACGCCTTCTTCGGCGTCACCCTGATGAGCATGACGGACGTCATCGCGGCCGACTGGTTCACCGAGGTGGCGCGGCCCTGGGGTTTGGACCCGTTGACCGACCAGCGCACCGGCGGCGGCATCGCCTGGGGCGTCGGCGAGATCCCGGCGTACGCCGTCGCGATCGTCCTGTTCACCCAGTGGATCCAAGCCGACGAACGAGAACAACGACGACTCGACCGCGCCGCCGACCGCGACGGCGACGCCGCCCTCGAGGCCTACAACACATGGTTACGGGAAAACGCCGGCCGCTGACCGGGCAGCCTGGCGACGCGTCCCTCGGGCCTTCGTCATGGCGAAGCGCCGCCGATACGACAAGGGCGCTGATACCTCGCGCACCGGATAGTACCGAGCGTCTGGTCCGCGCGCCGAAGGTGAACGGTCAGCGCATTACCGCGGACGGCAACCGACTCGGAGATCCGCTTGCCGTCCGGCGCGAGCACCTGGATCCGGCCCGGCACTGCGAACACCGCCTCAATGAAGGTCAAAGTGATCTGGTCCGGCAAGGAGCCCAGCACACTGCCCGCCCCGGGCGTTGAGGGCCCCCGTAGCCGGCTTAAGCATCGAGGCATGTCGATCATG
The DNA here is from genome assembly GCF_003947245.1 of Actinoplanes sp. ATCC 53533. Lineage (NCBI taxonomy): Bacteria > Bacillati > Actinomycetota > Actinomycetes > Micromonosporales > Micromonosporaceae > Actinoplanes > Actinoplanes sp. ATCC 53533. Next base: position 1,014 of record NZ_QHHV01000404.1, read on the forward strand.
CGCCTCTCCGCCGTTCACAGAGGATGTCCAGGATGGACGCGCCCCGCTATGCCGATTGCGCCGCCGAGGTTCGGTGAACCTCGGCGGCGCCGTTGGGGATGTCGGTACGAAGGACTTCGGTCAGCGGCAGGTTTTGCCCTTGTTGATGCAGGTGGCGATCTTCTGCATGGTCTGGGCGGAGTTGACGTTGATGAAGTCGTTGTGGTCGGAGAAGGGGTTGTGGTCCTCCTCGGGGAACGAGTCCAGCGCGAACTGACCCTTGGTCTGCACGTCGCTGGGGATGTCGTAGGAGATGGTGATGCGCAGCTGCGGGATGGCCACGAAGCCCTGCTTGCAGGCACCGGTGTTGGTGTCGGCGAAGGCGAGGTGGTCGCGGTGGTTGGTGCTGTCGATGTTCTTGCCGTCCCAGCAGCCGGGGAAGTCCTGGACGCGCTGCACCTGCCGGCCGGCGGGGCAGATCGGGTACTTGTCGGCGAGGCGGTCGGTGAAGCCGGAGCAGGTCCAGGTGGCGCGGGCGTTGGCCGGGCCGCGGCTGATCGGCTTGGCGTCACCGGTGAGCGCGCGCAGGAACTTCGGCATGGCGACGACCTTGCTGGTGGCGTTGCCGCGGTATTCGATCAGCACCTCGGCGGGCCGGACGATGCCGCCGGTGTTGTTCGGCAGCTCCAGATTCGGGCCCTGGGGATCAGGTAGCGCGGCGGGGGCGCTGGGGGCTGCCGCTCCACCGTTCTGGTTGCCCTGGCCGTTCTGATTGCCCTGGTTGTTCTGGCCGTTCTGGCCGTTCTGGGTCTGGGGCTGACCGGTCAGGGTGCAGCCGGCGAGCGCCTCGAGGCCCTGGGGGCGGGCGGCGCTGCGGGAGATGGCGATGCCGATGCGGTCGAGGACGGCGGTGCGCTTGGCTTTCAGCGGTCCGAGGATGGCGTTGTCGACGAAGTTCTTGCCGCCTTGTCCACGGGTGCTGATCAGGCGTTCGTTGGCCTCGGAGAGTTGGCGGTCGAGTTCGGCGAGGTTGCGGTTGACCTCGTCGAGGGCTCGGGCGGACACGCCGGGCAGTTTGTCGCGTACGGTCGGGCACTGGATCTGCGAGGAGGCGGCCAGGCCGGCCTTCACGCTGGCGGTGGAGTGCCGCATGGCGGCGTGCATGCCGTCGTAGTTGGTGTCGCACTCCACGAGCGAGACCATGCCGGAGGTTCGTCCTCCGCCGGCCGCGGCGATCGTGTCGCTGATGCCCTTGATCAGTCTGGTGCGCTGGGCGCGCAGATCCGCCAGGACGGAGGCGTTGAGGCCGGCGTCGATGTGGCCCTTGCTCGTGGCCATCCGCTTGTTGGCGGCGGCGTAGCCGCGGTCGAGCGCGGCCAGCCGGTCATCGACGGCACGCTTGGCCCGCGCGGGCACGGCGGGCAGCCGGTCCCGGACCTTCGGGCAGGTCACCATCGGGGTCGTGGCGGCCAGGGCACGTTGGGCGTCATTGCCCGAGCGGACGGTCTTGTCGATGCGTACGACGGGCCAGAAGTAGGAGGACTTGTCGCCGTTCTTGCAGGTCGTCCCGGAGGCGTCGAGGTCGGCGTTGGAGGAGTTCGTGGTGATGGCGAGGTTGCCGATGAAGTCGTGGAGGTGCTCGGCGCCGTTCTTGATGCCCGGCTGTGCGACGGGGTTGTCCGGGCTGAACTTGCCGTTGCCGTTGGTCCCGCAGTCCACTGTGAAGACGCCTGTCGATGCTTGGGCGCCGGGCGCGGGATTCTTCACGTTGGGTTGAACCTGTTGGATGGGCACGTACTGGTTCAGTTCGGTGGCCGCGTCCGCGGTGCCTTTGCCACCGCTGGACACGAACGTCGCGGTCAGGACCCCGGATGCGGCAACGACCGCGACCGCGACGATGATCCTGGTGGTGCGCTGCTGCATTCGCCCTACTCGGCGTGGTCTGGTTCGCACGCTTACTCCTCATAGCCTCTGGTGCCGGGACGGCTCCGGTGGAGAGTCGCCACTCGCAGGTACGGGACACACGAAGCGGCAGACGGGTCCGAGGTGACCGCGTAAGCAGTCGGTAAGAACCTCGGGGCGGGCACCGATCGGTGGCCGCCCCGCCGTGTCTGACCGGGCCGGCTGAGGAGCGGGCCGCCCGCATACGATTCCGCGTGCTACCAGACGACCAGGCCCTCCATGCCGGATCCGTCGGCGAAGACGGGAAGTCCCTGGTTCTCGGTTTCGACGAGGGTGAGCTCACCGTCCGGGCCGACCCGGAATCCTTCGATGGTGCCCGCGAGGGTGTTCTGCACGTACAGCAGCGAGCCGTCGGCCGTGGCGGCCAGGTCGATCGGGCCAGCTCCCGGCGCCTTGGCCGGTTCGGCGTCCGGGTCCTCCTCGGCGGCCTGGGCGGCGGCGGCCACCTCCGCGACCGCTTCCGGGCCGCCGGCGTCGGCGATCACGCCGTCCTTGCCGCCGATGCTGACCTTCCCCTTGCCGTCGACGGTGTAGAGGCTGATGGTCGAGCTGCCCGGGTTGGTGCCGTAGAAGAACTCGCCGGCCCGGGCGATCCAGCACAGCACCTGCTGGCCCGACTCGACCGACGGGGTGATGACGTCGAGGGTGCCGTCCTTGCCCAGCTTGTACGAGGTGACCCCGGACTTGGCGGCCTCCGTGACGAGCAGGTGGCCGGCCTGGTCGAAGACGAACGAGAACGGCACGTCACCGGTCGATGCGGTGGATACCGGCTTGGCGGAGAGCATGCCGTTCTCGGCGACCGCGAATACCTCGATCGTGTTGTTGCTCTTCGTGGTGACCAGCAGGTGCCGGCCGTCGGGGCTGAAGCCGACCTGCGGCGGGGAGTCGGTGAACAGCGGCACGGCGTCGTTGGTGATGCCCAGCTTGCGGGTCGAGCCGGCGAGCGGGCGCAGTCCGTCGTGGGTCAGCCGGAACCCGGTCACGTTGGTGGTGCCGCCGGCGTTGAGGACGTACACGGTCCGGCCGGAGACGGCGATGCTGACCGGGAAGTCGCCGCCGGACTTCACCGTGCGCGGGTGGCTGAGTTTGCCGTCTCGGACCCGGAAGGTGGTGACCGAGTTGCTGCCGGCGTTCACCGCGATCATCACCTGGTGCTTACGGTCGAAGACGAGGGATTCCTGCGACGCGAGGGGGTCGAACGGGTTGTCCTTCTGGGCGCCGCCGCGGCCTCCGGTCGGGTACTCACCGGCTGCCGTCAGTTTGCCGTCCGCCGCGCGCCGGAAGGCCAGGATCGAGTTGCGCTCCGGGTCGTTCGACTGGACGAAGACCATCCCACCGCGCCCCGCCGCCGCACTGCCGTCGACTGCCTTGGAGCGCTTGTCGTCCGGGTTCTCATGCGCCGAGGCGATTCCCGTGGACACACCACCGGCCGTCACCAACAGGCCCACGGCCACGGCGATACCAGTTCTCCTACGCATGTCTGCCCTACCTCCGACGAACGAACAGTGCAGTTCCGTCATCCGGTACGGCACCGCCACAGTGCCAGTTGAACGTCGGAGCCGGTCGTAAGGACTCCGTAATGCCTTCCGCGGTCTCCACCGTCACGCCGCAGCAGGGTAGGTCTTTTCCTTGCCCCCGAAACTCGTGTAACGCAACGGGGCGTACCGGGGACTACAGGGTGTCGACCGAGGAGGAACCGATGCCCGAAACCCGCTACGACGATCTGCGCGCCCTGTTCATCAACTGCACGCTGAAACGCTCTCCGGAGCTGACCCACACCGGCGGGCTCATCGACGCCAGCCGGGCGATCATGGAGAAGCAGGGCGTCCGGGTCGAGGTCCTCCGGGCCGTCGACCACGACATCGCCACCGGCGTCTGGCCGGACATGACCGAGCACGGCTGGGCCACCGACGCCTGGCCCGCCATCTACCGCGACCATGTCGTGCCGGCCGACATCCTGATCATCGCCGGGCCGATCTGGCTGGGCGACAACTCCTCGGTCGCCAAGCAGGTCATCGAGCGACTCTACGGGTGTTCCCATCTGCTCAACGACGCCGGCCAGTACGCCTACTACGGCCGCGTCGGCGGCTGCCTGATCACCGGCAACGAGGACGGCGTCAAACACTGCGCGCAGAACATCCTCTACAGCCTGCAGCACCTCGGCTACACCATCCCGCCGCAGGCCGACGCCGGGTGGATCGGCGAGGCCGGACCCGGACCGTCTTACCTCGACCCGGGCTCGGGCGGGCCGGCCAACGACTTCACCAACCGCAACACCACCTTCATGACCTGGAACCTGCTGCACCTGGCCCGGATGCTCAAGGACGCCGGCGGCATCCCGGCGCACGGCAACCAGCGCAGCGAATGGGACGCCGGCTGCCGCTTCGACTTCCCCAACCCCGAATACCGCTGAAGCCGCCATGCCGACGATGACCGCCACCGCACCCGCCGACGTGATCACCCTGTTCGCCGCCGCCCTGCACGACGACCGCCTCGACGACGCCCTCGCCCTCTACGAGCCGGACGCCGTGTTCATCCCCCAGCCCGGCGCCGAACCCCTGCACGGCCTCGACCAGATCCGGGCCGCGCTCGCCGGTTTCATCGCGCTGCGTCCCACCCTGACCCCGGAGATCCGCAAGGTTGTCCAGGCCGGTGACATCGCCACGGTGCTGCACGCGTGGACACTGGACGGTACCGCCCCGGACGGGATGGCGCTGCATCTGAGTGGGACCAGCGCGGACGTGCTGCGCCGCCGTCCGGACGGCTCGTGGGGGCTGCTCATCGACGACCCGTGGGGTGCGCAGTAACGTGCGGTGCATGGTCGACACCGCGCTGCCCGCCGACGCGGTGATCGCGGCCCGGCTCCGCACCCGAGACGAGGCCATGTTCGCCCGGCCGTCCGTGTCGAGCTAGTCGGTGTGCGCCGCGATGTACGGGCGACATCGGCCTCTAACGCCGCGGCGAGCCTCCGCCGGGCACCGTCGCGCACGATCTCGTCGATCAATGACCTGCCAGTTGTTTCTGGCCCGGTCGGACCCGGGTTGTCGGCATCGACCCGCCGTCGGTGACTACCCGTGAGCATGGGTGTACCCTCCCGACCCGCGTTGGCGCGCGGGGCCTGCTTGGTTCCTGACAGGGCATCCTTGGGGAAGGAACGCCTGCCCCACGGTCATCCACAGGTTTCAAGCATTGCTCCGGCGAAAGATTGCACGGGTACGTCGGAACTACGCGGTCTCGGGTCGCGACCAATGGGGGCAAGGACAACCCGGTGATGAGGATGGTCGGAAATGTGGCTACCGAAGCGGGCACGGTACGTTGTAGTGAGCGCCATCATGGTGGTGGCAACGTCGGGCTTGACCGTCGCGGCCACCGGTACGCCGGCCGCGGCCCACAACGCGCTGCGTGCCAGCGTCCCGGCAGCCGGAGCGACGCTTTCCTCTTCCCCCGCCGAGTTGGTGTTGACATTCAGCGAATCGCCGAACGCCGACTTCACCAAACTCGCGGTCACCGACGCCGCCGGCATCACTCTGACTGACGGTGCCTCGGCAGTGTCGGGTGTCAGCTTGAGGCAACCCTTGCGTCCCGCGACGGTCGCCGGCGCCGTCAACATCAGCTTTCGCGTGGTGTCCGACGACGGCCATCCCGTGCAGGGCCGTCTGAACTTCGCTGTAACCTCGGTGGCCCGGCCGAGCGCAAGTTTCTCCCCGCAGGTACCTACCCAAGAGACGGCGTCGCGACCGGCAGCCTCAACAGTGGCGACCGCGCAAGACGACCGCGGCCGCCCGCCGGTGCCGGTCTCATTGTGGATCGGGGGCGCGGTGTTCGCCCTCGCGGGCTGCGCATCCGTCGCGTGGTGGTCGAGGCGGCGGGCGGCATCACGATAGGCACCTGGCAGGACACGGCAGGCCCCGGTAGCGGGACACGTCTGACCTCGCGGCTGCGGTCCGTTGCCAGTCGTAATTGGTGCTGAGTGACCCAGTCTGGGGGAAGGTTCGGGCACGCGCGCGGCCTGCGCCGCTTCCATGGACGATCGCCAGACCGTGCGAATGGCCAGCTGTCGGCCAGCGTGCGGTGGACAGTATGCGATGTTTCTAACGGCGTGCGGCCGTAAGTGGGGTCCTGCGCCGTGTCCAGGTCAGTGCAGATTCGCTCGAGAGCCGGCATTTTGGGGCCGAGCCGTTGGCCGACGTGCGGGGCGGGGTTGTGGCGCCGTGCTGGGCGAACTAGGTGACGGCACGGCGCAGCAAGACGCCCGTAGTGGCTTCGTCGTCGTGGATACGGCGTAGGCGACGCGGCGGTACTCGACGACGAGGGTGCGCACGAATGCGGTGCCGATACGCGGGATTCGCCATCGCCGCGGCGGTGCCCGACGCGCCGGGCGGGTGGCTTGCCGGTTGCGGTCCTCGGCCTGGTGGCTGAGGTAGCGATGCCCGTCGTCAGGGATGTCGCCGGACTGTGACGTCGATGCACAGCATGTCGCCGGGTGCTGGAGGTTCGTAGCGGCGGATTGATTCGCCGGTGGTGCGGTCGAAGCGAGCCAGCAGGTCAGCGTGGTAACCGACAAAGACGGCGTGCACGGTGGACGCGGCCAGGCCGAGCTGGTCGACAATCAGACCGGCCTCCAGCGTCGTTGCGGCGATGATGCTGAATCTTGCGAATCAGCGGTGCGGTGTGCAGTGCGGCTGCCTGCCGCAATCGCGCCCGTACGGTCAGGGCGTGAGCTGGCATACGAAGGGCTCCAGTCTGGCCAGTGGTTGCTCGACAACTCCACTGCACCAATGGAAACCTTCACCTGTTCACGAGATCAGGCTCAGATCGTCACATCGTGTCATCGCCTTCTTCGACCAGGTCCCCGGACGTTACACGCCGGCCGGGGAGCGCTACCGACGTGATTGACCGACGCGCATTTTGATCAACTTGCCGTTGACACTGGCCGTTACAGGAATGTGGCGAACGGACGCCTTCGGCGCGGCCGGTCGGCGGCCCGGTTCACCGACCGGTGGACCATCCAGATAATCCCGCTGAGGACGCTGACGGTCACGAGCTGTACCGCAGCCGGCAGCGAGCTCTCCATCGTGATGTCAGCGAGCACGAAGGAAGCCCCGATGAAGACTGTGGCAAGCCCGAGGATGCCCCTGACCATCCGACTGACCCGGTCTTGCATCGATCCTCCGGCCATCAAGATCGTGTAGAACAGACACGACCCCGCCAGCCCTATACCTAAGATCATCATCTGGCTGCTCGGCGCCGCTTCGCCGAGTCGCATCCGGGTGCTCACATACGCCCCGTACAGGACCACCGCGTACCCGCCGAACGCAGCCGCCGGATGGCGCAGCACCCGGGCGAGTCCAGCATGACGAACGACGTCGAGCCATTCGAGAGGCCCACGCATGCCCGACTCATGCGACGCCCGCAACGATTTCTCGGCGAGACGGACCGCGCCCGCGAAGGCGAGCAGGATCGGCGCAACGATGACGACCGCCAGGTATTGCAGAGCCTCCCCGGCGCCGACAGCGTCCCCGGCCAAGTCAGGACCGGCGCGCGTACCGTCGACGATGCGCACCAACTGCAGATCGTTGGCGGCGACAACCACCGCCCACCCGACGATCCACGCAATGGTCCTGCCGATCGGCCATGCCTGCCCTTGACGGCGCAGCCGACGTACGCCGATCAGATAGCACGCTACCGCCGCCACGGCGAAGGCCAGAAACAGCGGATTCGGTAGCGCGTCCACGATGCGCTGCACCGGCGTTCCGACCTGGTCACGCACGCGGTAAGTGTTTGGCGGCAGGGTTCTTCCCAACCCGGCGGCCAAGCCGAGCCCGGCCGCCATGACAAGGACCTCGACCCACGCGATGCGCGCGAAGATGTGCGCCTGCCCGCGGGCCAACGCGGGCATGGACACCCGCCGATGCCACCAGCCGAAACCACCTAAACCGGCCAGTGCTACCGCTTTGAGGCCCACAACCGCCGCATAGGCAGACGATAGATCCTCCCAAGAGCTGAACCGTAACGGCGCCGTGATCAATCCGGTGAACCCGATGAGGACAAAACAGCACAGCGCCAGCGCAG
>NZ_QHHV01000405.1:0-3440 GCF_003947245.1 Actinoplanes sp. ATCC 53533
TCGCGCCGAAGTCGATTTACAGCTCCTGGGCGCCATTACATTCATCGATGATGATCTCTGGTGTGCCCGCACGGCGTCCGAGCTCGGCCTTGACGACCTCACTCTCGACGCGCCACCCGGCGCCGCAGCGATCCAAGTCCGCCTTGGCGTGCAAGGCATCGCGGATCCTCTTCTTGACCCACGTCTGCCGCGGCTACTCGCCGCGACACGCCAATACCGGCGTTGCCATGGAGTAGCCGTCTACGCCACCGACGGAAGCTGGCGACTCTCCCTCACCGAAGGTGAGACGATCGCCGTTCTTCCCGGCCTCGGCCAGGCGGTAGTGGAGTCAAGCGAACCGACCAGCGACCACCTCCTCGACCAACTCAACGCCGGCGTCGGCGTGCTGGCCGACCTCTTCGAATAGCCAAGTGAAGGCAGCCCAAACAAAATGGGCTACGAAGATTTGGAGTAGCTGCCCAGCTTCCCTGGCTCGTAACTTGAAGCAAAATAAGCGGCATTCCGCGCCGCTGGCCGCGTCCGCCTACGGCACCAGATCCTCACCTCGAGCGCAGGGAACCGCTCGGGCTCGTCACGGATCGTCTGTCAGTTGCGGCGGGTCAGCTGCAGCTCGACCTCGGCGCCCAGATGCCGTTTGCCCAGCGCGTATGGATGGCGCCGAGCTGCGGGGTGGGCAGAATCAGCACGCCGGTGACGGCGAACGCCTCGAACAGCACCAGCGCGTAGTATGTGACGTCGGGGTGCGCGCGCACGATGTGCTCGTTCACCCAGCTGCCGGCGGGATTGGCGAGGTGCTTGACCTGGGCCTTGGCGCTGTCGGGCAGGGTGAGATGCCAGTGCGCCCGCACGTAGCTGGTGGCGAGGTCGCCGCCGAGCAGCGCCTGAACCAGGTGTCGCTGAGCTCGGCCAGCGGGTCGCGATTCGACGCCGGCAGGTGTAGAGCCGACAGTAGCGCCTGGCGGGCAAGCGGGTAATCACCGAGCGCGTCCAGCAGTGTGGCGAGCCGCTGCGGATCCGCCGGGGCGCTGATCCGAGGTTCACGATGTGCGCGTCGCCGGCGATCCGGGTCGCGACGAGGGCGGCGCTCTCGGCCAGCAGCCGTGCCACCTTGGTCGCCAGGTCCAGGGGCCACTCCCGCTCATCGACCACCACGGTGACGGCAGCCGCAACGGCCAGCAGGACAATCCCACCTGCGGCGAGGTGGCCGCGTAGCGTAGCCGACAACCTGATCGACACATGGGTCCAGTGCGGAGACGGTGTTGCGCGACGTTCGGCATGAGCATGACGGCGACATTGCTTTTGAGCAGGAAGTAGAGCTGTTTGGTGCTCGTGCTGTCGGCGTGCCGCTCGTGGTGTCGCGGGTCGTGTTCACGCTGTCGCGGTGCCGCTCGTGGTGTCGCCGGATCACGGACGCAGACGTGCCGCGACGGTCGTCCTCGATCAGCCCGCGGGTGCCGTAGCGAGCAGCCGGCCGCGGACGAGCACGACAATCAGCTCCCACGGCTCGACCGGACGCCCGAACCGGCGACGGTAGGCGACGACCGCGGCCGCGAGGGCCTGCACCGCATCGCCCAGCGGGCTGGGCTGGGCGACCAGACCGGTGAGCACGTCCGGGTCGAAGGTGTGGGCGTGCTCGACACCGCGGCGGCGGAGCCAGCTCACGTGCTCGCCGCGGACCCGGCGCAGCCAGCGGCGCACGGTGGAGACCGGCCGGTGCAGCTCAGCGGCGATGCTACGGCTGCCACGCCCGGACGCCTTGGCCACCAGTACCGCGCCGACGACTTCGGCCGCGTCGCCCAGCCGCGGCAGGCAGCCGGCGGGTAGCAGCACCTGGGTAGCGTGACACGACGAGCACCGGGCCCGGCGGGGACGCACCGCCAGCATCGCACCGTCCAGCTGACGCACCCGGCGCACGGCAGCCCATGACCACGGCCGCAGGACGCCAGGGCACCGTGGGCAGGCCAGGGCCCCGGCGGCCAGGTCGGCGTCGACCCGGCCGGCGTCCAGCACCATGATCACAACAGCGGGCTCCTCGCACGTCGGTGAGCATGCCTACCACACCGCGGACGGTCCAGGGGCCAACCCGTGTTGCCGGACCAGGCCGGACACCGTCCGCACACGACAGACGCCATCGACACCCTTCACCGTCACCGGGAGCACCGGCCCACTGCCGGTCGCCCAGCCCTCCGACGCTGAGCGCTCACGCCGTCGGGCCGCCCGCTCACCCTGGCGCCGCGCATGAGAGCCATCAGCCCGGACTGCACGCGCTCCCCGGCAACGACGCAGACCCCCTCCACGTCCTCATCCTGAGCGTCGTTCAACAAGACGGGTCCAGGTAGGTCTTGACGCCTATCAAAGTGCCGTCGAGGACCAGGTCGCCGATCGAGAAGGCTTCGTCGAAGACGGTTCAGTGCCCGCTCAAGAGACGGTCACCTGCGGCAACGGCTTCTCGCAGTTGCTCAACGAACTCGCGCAGGGTTGCGTCGAGGTCGACCTGATCTGCCGTCTCCGCGATGATCTCGTCACGGACTTCGTCGACGAATGGCTGCCAGGTGTCACGAATGCGCCGTGTGCACTCGTCGGCGGCCTGCCGCAGACTCTCGGCGGTCGCCCGCTCCTGCTTCTGGCGTGCGCTGCCGGCCCGATAGTCGTCGATGAACTGCGCCGCGTAGACGACCATGGGTAGCGCGGCCTCAGCGGTGCCGAGGTGCCGTCCCCAGCCCTCGTTAGCCTTCAGTACACGGGCCTTCTTGCCGGAGGTCGACTTGGCGGCGTCGCTCGCGACCTTCAGGGTACCGATCAGCATGGTCCCGACCTTGTCGAGATGTCCCGCGACAGCACCGGTCTCTGTCGCGGCCGGGGCATCCTGCGCAGATTCGAGTGTCGCGACCAGCGAGGCGAAACCGGCCCAGGAGGGCCGGGCACGTTCCCGCTCCCTGGTCTTGCGGATCGACTGCCGCAACCGCTGGAGGCGGGCCTCGTGTCTAGCGAACCACTCGTCGAGCGTCCGCTGCAGCTCGACCTGGAGCTCGGCGGTGTCTCCGTACCGTCGCACCACTTCCTCGACGAGACTGTCGAGAGCGGCCTGGGCGGCCCCGTCGAGATGGTCAAGCTCCTTCTCCCAGTCCTCGCGACGGGCAACGCCGTTGGCGGCGACTCCGGCACGTGCCGTGTATTCCTGAAGCTGTGTCCGCAGTTCGGTCATGGTCTCGGCCAGGACCGCAGTCCAGTACCGTTGCCCGGCCGCATGCCGCCAGGCGGACAACTCCGCCGGGGACACCGCAGCGACAGCATCCGCGAGGTCCCGCATGCCGTCCCAGTCACGGAAAGCGTTCCAGATCTCCGGGTAGAGATCGGTGTCCGGGCCGGCCGTCTGGAATGGGTCCTGTGAGACGACGAAGACCGGCGCCCGGTCGTCCAGCGCGAACACTTCCCACAGC
>NZ_QHHV01000406.1:0-7979 GCF_003947245.1 Actinoplanes sp. ATCC 53533
GGTGACGAGCGCGGGGTTCGACGTGGTCGTGCACTTCACCCGGGTCTTGTCGCTGCCGACCCGCTTACAGCCCCTGCCGGGCTTGATCGTCACCTTGTCGTCGATGACGACGACCCGGCCAGAGCGGGTCACCGTGATCGCGTTGGCCTGACCTGACCCGGCGGCAAAGGTCACCTTGGTGGCACTGGCCACCGCCGCGACCCCAGTGGTGGCTGCCTGCGCGGGCGCGCCAAGCACGAGCACGCCCGCAGTCGCGACGAGTGCCGAAACGGTCCAGGAAAGCTGCGAATGAAATCGGTAGATCATGATGCGCAACACGATAGACGGACCCGCCAAGCGATTTCCCCAACGCTCAGCCCACGCACCAAGCCGAGCAATGCCAACAGCGTTCAGCTGACGCACCAAGCCGAGCAGTGCCAACAAGGCCACACGAGCCCCGCCGCCATCGCCAAGACCTGACCGTCCACGCCGTGCCACTCAACAACCGCACACCGACACTCCGGCGACAACCCGGAACCCAAACGCCTACGCGCGGCAACGCCCCATCTGTCAGGGTGAGTTAAGCCCAACGGCCCGCCAGTGCGTGCTGCGCGAAGCGCAAAAGGCCAACGACCCAAGGCCGTACATGATCCCCGCGGGCGACCACCGCACCGTGGGGGTCTGGGGGGTCGCCCCCCAGGCAGAAATGCGAGAAGCCCCGGTCCGCGCACTTTGCGGACAGGGGCTCCCAGCGACGAGCGGGTGACGGGAATCGAACCCGCACTGTCAGCTTGGGAAGCTGATGTTCTGCCATTGAACTACACCCGCGAGCGGCCCCACTGTACCCGATTGTCGGGCCGAGTGGCGTAGCCGCCCCGGAGCAGGCACCGGCCGGACCTGGCGCGGCCCAGCTCCCCTCCCGAACCTGGCAGCGCCCCGCGACGCAGAGCGGTGGCCGGCCGGTGCCTACGATCCGACGGCGGCGACCAGCGGGCGGCTTAAGCTTGCCGCCGGGTCGCGCCACGATCGGGTGATTGGTGGGTATCGCAAGGTCATCGCCAGCGGCAGGGCGCCGGCGGGGCCGTGGCGGCGGAGCATGGCGGTGGCGATGTCGAGCTCGAACAAGCGCCAGTCCACCATCGGGGAGGCGCGCAGCGCTTCCGCCAGACGGGTGATGACGGCCCGGTCCGTGACAGCGTGGGCGCGGCCGGTCACATATGCCTCGTCGTCGCTCTCCTCCGGTGGGTAGGAGTGCAGGGCGTAGCGGCCGTCGCGCTCGAGGTCGCGGCGTTTCGCCGAGCTCACCACGAAGCAGTAGAGGCCGTCGTCGGTGATGACCGGGGACACCGGGTGCACGCGTGGTCCGCCATCGGCGCGGACTGTCGCGAGGTAGCCCATGCCGGGGCCGTACTGCTGGAGCAGTGCACGGACGGCCGCGGCGAGCTCGGGCTCAGCCGCGGCGAATTCGGACCAGGAAGCCATGCGAACATCATATCGAACATGTGTTCGAGACGACCACTGAACACGCACCTGAATGCCGGTCGGTATGGTGTGGCGATGCTGCTCTCCGACCGTGACCTGGTCTCCGAGATCAAGTCGGAAAACCTCGCTCTCGAGCCGTTCGAGCCGGAGCTGATGCAGCCGTCCAGCATCGACGTCCGGCTCGACCGCTTTTTCAGGGTGTTCAACAACCACCTGTATACCCACATCGACCCGGCGGAGCAGCAGGACGATCTGACCGTCCCGGTCGAGATGGCCGACGGCGAGGCGTTCGTGCTGCACCCGGGCGAGTTCGTGCTGGCCTCGACGCTCGAGGTGATCACGCTGGGTGACCAGCTCGCCGGGCGCCTGGAGGGCAAGAGCAGCCTGGGCCGCCTCGGCCTGCTGACCCACTCGACCGCCGGCTTCATCGACCCGGGCTTCTCCGGTCACGTCACGCTGGAGCTGTCCAACGTGGCCAACCTGCCGATCAAGCTGTGGCCGGGCATGAAGATCGGCCAGCTCTGCATCTTCCGCCTGTCATCCCCGGCGGAGCACCCCTATGGCTCGGCGGTCTACGGCTCGCGCTACCAGGGCCAGCGCGGCCCCACGGCGAGCCGCAGCTCGCACAACTTCCGCACCTGGCCGACCGCCTAAGTCCGGCCGATGAGCCCGGTCCCGGAGGCCGGGCACGGTGGCCACCACCTCCTGGGCATCCGGTCCCACACCCTGGCCCCAGACCTCATGAACCCGCATATCGTCACCGGTGGTCGCGGCCTTGATGCGTGCGGGCGCGGAGGGCGGAGTCAAGTGGTGGTTGCATCGGTGCTGGTCAGGCGATGGTCAGGAAGACGTTGTCGATCTGGCCCGAATACTGGTCGTTGCCCCTGCCCGCGCCCTTGCCGCCGACGCGCAACGGTTCGGCGTTGGCGATGGACAGGTTCGGCGGCACCGGCGCCCAGGCGCGCTCGATGCCGTCGACGATCGTGGTCAGGCGGTCGCGGGTGCGGGAGCACATCAGGTTGTGCCATCGGCCGTCGGCTACGTCCATGAACGGTTCTGCGCGGTAGATCCGGGTCCGGCCGGCGATGACGCAGCTCGGGTGGCCCTGGCGGTGGTCCACCTGGAGCTTGAACTGGCTTACCCCGCCGACCGAGTAGCCCTTCTGGAAGACGTTCGCGCCGTCCGAGAGGTCCCGGTGGGTCATCATGATCGATGCGCCGTACCTCATCGGGCGGGTTCCGGGGTTGAGCGCGTCTTCCCGGAAGCCTTCCAGGATCGCGCGCGGGCACTGCCGTTCGCGGGCCAGGGTGCATCGGGTCGGGTATTGCACGGCCAGGCCCTTGCCCTGCGGGACCAGGCTGAGGGTGCCGCCGTTCTGGCCGAGCGCGCGCAGCGCGAACGCGCCGTGCGTGTCGGTGAGGGGCTGGGTCACGCCGCCGTCGAAGGTGTATCGGACGGCGACCGGAGACTGGGCCACGCCCACCCGGCCGGCCTGCGGTATGGCGGCGAAGCCGGTGTTGGTGCTGGTGAGCACGCCGGCGGAGGGGCGCGGCTGGACATATCGCGGGCTGATCCGGGGCATGGCGTCGCTGGGCTGAGCGAGCTGGGTCGCGAAGAGACCGGAGCCGAGGGCGGCGGTCGCTACCAGCGCGCCGAGGGTGCTGACGCGCCGGCGTGCGCCTCGCGGGGACCGTCGAGAGTCGAACATGCGGCTATTGTCCGGATCGCCACATTAACTAGGGCGTTCAAACTCCGCTTGGGCGTAAATGTGGGGTAAAGCACCCTTACGTGGTCGGCCGAACGGCGGGCTCGCCGACGACGGCATGGAGCACGTCGTCCAGGGCGATCACGCCGAGCGGCCGCCGCCCATCACTCACCAGCACGATGTGCCGCCGGTCGCGCCGCATGGTCAGCAACAGCTCGGCCAGCGTCCGATCCGGAGCGACCACCGCCAACGGGCGGATCATCTCGGCGGGGATCGGCTGGTCGCGTTGCGCTCCCTCGTACCCGAGCAGGTCCTTGACGTGCACGAAGCCCAGCACTCGCCGGGTCTCGCGCTGCACGACCGGCAGCCGCGACCGGCCGCTGCGGGTCGCGACCGCCTCGATGGTCGCCGGCGACGCGTCGTCGGCGACGGTCGTCACGCCCGACCAGGGCTGCAGGGTGTCCGCCGCGGTTCGGTCGTGGAGGCCGAGCGCGGCGTGGATCCGGGCGTACTGCTCGGTGCCGAGCAGGCCCTCGGCGCGTGCCTGGGTGACCATGCCGGCCAGTTCCTCGGCGGTGAACACGGTCTTGACCGCCTCGGTGACCTCGATCTTCCACAGCGAGAGCACCACCCGGGCGGCCCAGCGCATCGCGGTCAGCACCGGCTTGGTCGCCGTGCAAAAGGCCAGCATGAACGGCCCGAGCACGAGTGCCGAGCGTTCCGGCCCGGCCAGGGTGATGTTCTTCGGGACCATCTCGCCGACGACGGTGTGCAGGAAGACGACCACGCCGAGGGCAAGCACGAACGCGACCGGGTGGACGGCCTTCTCCGGCATCCCGATCGTCGCGAGCGGGCCCTCCACCAGGTGTGCCAGGGCGGGCTCGGCGATCGCGCCGAGGCCCAGCGAGCAGATGGTGATGCCGAGCTGGGCACCGGCGATCATCAGCGGGATCTGGTTCATGGCCGACAGCGCCCAGCGGGCGCGCCGGGACGTCGCGGCGAGCGGCTCGAGAGCCGTCCGCCGCGAGGCGATCAGCGCGAACTCACCGCCGACGAAGAGCGCGTTGCCCAGCAGCAGCACCACGGTGACCAGCAGTTCAGTCATCGGCCGGCTCCGGCGGCAGGCCGACCCGCACCTGCTCGATGCGGTGCCGGTCGACCTGCATGACGGTGAACGCCCAGCCGTTGTCCTCGATCGACTCGCCGGCGACCGGGATGTGGCCGAGCCGGGAGAGAAGGAAGCCCGCCAGCGTCTCGTACGGGCCCTCGGGCAGCCGGAAGCCGGTCTGCTCGGCCAGCTCGTCCTCCCGCAGCAGCCCGTCGACCAGGAACGTCGTCTCGTCGCCGGGGGCGGTCAGCTCCGCGCTGCCGGCCTCGGCGACGTCGTGCTCGTCCGCGATCTCGCCGACCAGCTCCTCGATCAGGTCCTCGACCGTGACCACGCCGTCGGTGCCGCCGTACTCATCCACCACGATCGCCATGTCCGCGTCGGCGGCCCGGAGCGCCGCCAGCACTTTGTCCAGGTCGAGGCTCTCCGGCACGTACACGGGCTCCCGGGCGACCGAGGAGACCGGCGTGCTGGCGCGGCGCTCGGGCGGGACACCGAGTGCGTCCGAGACCCCGACCACGCCGACGACGAGGTCGAGGGTCGACTCGTACACGGGAAACCGGGTGTGGCCGGTCTCGCGCGCCGCCGTGATGAGGTCCGCGACGCTCGCGGTGGTCTTGAGCCCGACCACGTCGACGCGCGGGGTCATCGCCTTCGCCGCGCGCTTCTCGCCGAAGCGGATCGTGCGGCGCAGCAGCGTCGCCGTCTCGGCGGGCAGCGCGCCGGCCCGGGCGCTGATCGCGGCGAGCAGGCCGAGCTCCTCGGGCGAACGGGCGCTGGCCAGCTCCTCCTGCGGCTCGATGCCGAGCCGGCGGACCAGCCAGTTCGCCGAGCCGTTGAGCGCGCCGATCAGCCATTTGAAGAGCTTGGAGAAGGCGCGCAGCGGCGCCGCGGTGGCCAGGGCGACCCGCATCGGCCGGGCCAGCGCCGCGTTCTTCGGCACCAGCTCACCGAAGAGCATGGACACGATCGTGGCGAGCACCAGCGCGAGCACGCGCGTGACGGTCTCGGTGGCGCCGCCGGCGATCGGCTCGATGGCCGGCCGGAACAGCCGGGACAGGGCGGGCTCGGCCAGATAGCCGGTCAGCAGGGCGGTGAGAGTGATGCCGAGTTGCGTCCCGGAGAGCTGGAAGGAGAGCTCGTGCAGGGCGTGCCGGACCGTACGGGCCCGCCGGTCGCCGGCGTCGGCACGCTTGTCGATCTCCACCCGGTCGACGGTGACCAGCCCGAACTCGGCTGCGACGAAGAACGCGTTGCCGGCCGTGAGCAGCGCGAAGGCAGCCAACGGGAGCACTGCGGTCAGGAGCAGGCCGTCCATGATCGGTTCACCTCGGCACTCATTGTGCCGGAACGTCGCGCGACCCGTGTGCTCGTGGTCTACCTAGCCGCGATGCCCGCCCGCCGCGCTCACTGAGCGTGCTGCGGCTACCGTCGAATCATGAACCTCGCCGAAGAGTTCGCGCTGCTCGCCTACGGCGACGACGGCGCGCCCGACACCGACAACGTCCGTCTCGACAACGGTGTGGGCGGCTCGCTGCTGCTGGAGCTGGCGATCTCCGGGCGGGTCGGCGTCGAGGACAAGAAGGTCGTCGTCCGGGACGGGACGCCGACCGGAGATCCGCTGGTGGACCAGGCCCTGGGCCGGATCGCGGCCGACGAGAAGCCGCGCCGGCCCGCCCATTGGGTGAAGAAGTTCGCCAAGGACACCCGCAAGCTCGCCCTGAACCGGCTCGTCGAGCAGGGCGTGCTGACCCGGCAGGAGGACACCGTACTGCTGGTCTTCCCCCGGACGCGCTACCCGGCTCCGGACGGGCTCGAACCGGTGCCGGAGACCGAGGCCCGGCAGCGGTTGATCGCGGCTGTCTCCGGGTCGGGGCCGGTCGAGCCGCGTACCGCTGCGCTCTGTGCCCTGTTGGCCGCGACCAACCTCGACCGCAAGGTCTTTCGCACGCTGGACCGCGGGCGGGTCAAGGCGCGGCTCGCCGAGATCTCGGCGGGCGACTGGGCGGCCACGGCCGTCAAGCAGACCATCGAGGAGATCCAGACCGCGGTGGTCGTCGCGGTGTTGGCCGCGTCGACCGTGAGCGCGGCGACTACTTAGCTACGCGGGTGCCTTGTCGCCCTTGATCGAGCGGAGCAGCACGCTGGCCACGTCGATGACCTCGACGTTGTCCTGCTCGCCCTTGCCGGTGACCCCGTCGCCGATCATCGTGTAGCAGAACGGGCAGCCCACGGCGATCGTCTTGGCGCCGGTCGCCAGCGCCTCCTCGGTGCGCTCCACGTTGATCCGCTTGCCGATCTTCTCCTCCATCCACATGCGGGCGCCGCCGGCGCCGCAGCAGAAGGACCGCTCGGAGTTGCGCGGCATCTCCACGAGGTTGGCCGCCTCGCCGAGGACTTCGCGGGGAGCGTCGAACACCCGGTTGTGCCGGCCCAGGTAGCAGGGATCGTGGTAGGTCACGTCTCCCTCGATCGGCTGAACGGGCGTGAGCTTGCCCTCCTTGACGAGGTGCGCGAGCAGCTGGGTGTGGTGCACGACCTCGACCTCGAGGCCCAGCTGGCCGTACTCGTTGCCGAGGGTGTTGAAGCAGTGCGGGCAGGTCGCGACGATCCGCTTGACGTTGGCTTCCTGCAGGGTCTCGACGTTCTGCTGGGCCAGCATCTGGAAGACGAACTCATTGCCGATCCGCCGGGCCGGGTCGCCGGTGCAGGTCTCGCCCTCGCCGAGGATCGCGTATTTCACGCCGGCCTCGTGCAGCAGTGTGGCGACCGCCCGGGTGGTCTTCTTCGCCCGGTCCTCGAACGCGCCGGCACAGCCGACCCAGAACAGGTAGTCGAAGTCCTCGGTCTCGCCGACGCGGGGCACCTCGAAGTCCAGGCCCTTGGTCCAGTCCTCCCGGGTGTTCTGCGGCGCGCCCCACGGGTTGCCCTTGTTCTCCAGGTTGCGCAGCATGACCCCGGCCTCGGCCGGGAAGCTCGACTCGATCAGCACCTGGTAACGGCGCATGTCGACGATGTGGTCGACGTGCTCGATGTCCACCGGGCACTGCTCGACGCAGGCGCCGCAGGTGGTGCAGGACCAGAGCACGTCGGGATCGATCACGCCGCCCTCGGCCTCGGTGCCGATCAGCGGCCGGTTGCCCTCGGCGAGCGCGAGCACGTCCATGTGGGCGAGCTGGGCCTCGGTGGCCTTCTCCTCGCCGGTCAGGTCCTTGCCACCACCCGCGAGCAGGTAGGGAGCCTTGGCATAGGCGTGGTCCCTGAGCGAGAGGACGAGCAGCTTGGGCGAGAGCGGCTTGGCAGTGTTCCAGGCCGGGCACTGCGACTGGCAGCGACCGCACTCGGTGCAGGTGGAGAAGTCGAGCAGGCCCTTCCAGGTGAACTGCTCGACCTGAGCGACGCCGAACTGGTCCTTCTCGGGGTCGGCCTCCTCGAAGTCGAGCGGCTTGCCCTGGCTCATCATCGGCCGCAGCGCGCCCAGGCCGGAGCCCGCGGGCTTGTCCGGGCTGCGCTTGAAGAAGATGTTGAAGAACGCGAGGAAGCGGTGCCACGCGACACCCATCGTCACGTTCAGGGCGATCGTGATCAGCCAGCCCATCGAGATGAAGATCTTCACCAGGGCGACCCAGGTGGGGCCGTCCGCCGCGGCCGGCAGGATCGCGCCGACGGCGTGGCTGGACCGGGGTGGCCCAGGCGTCGTATTCG
>NZ_QHHV01000407.1:0-2840 GCF_003947245.1 Actinoplanes sp. ATCC 53533
GGCCATGCCGGACCCGCAGCCGGTCACCATGTTCGACCACGTCTACCCGAACGGCTCGCCCGAGCTCGACCAGCAGCGCGCACAGTTCGCCGCCTACGAGGCCTCGTTCGAAGGGAGCGCCCACTGATGAGCGAGACACTCACCCTCGGCAAGGCCCTGAACCACGGCCTGCGCCGCGCGCTGGAGAACGACCCCAAGGTCGTCATCATGGGCGAGGACGTCGGCAAGCTCGGCGGCGTCTTCCGGATCACCGACGGCCTGCAGAAGGACTTCGGCGAGAACCGGGTCATCGACACCCCGCTGGCCGAGGCCGGCATCATCGGCACCGCGGTCGGCCTGGCCATCCGCGGCTACCGGCCGGTCTGCGAGATCCAGTTCGACGGGTTCGTCTTCCCGGCGTACAACCAGATCGTCGCCCAGGTGGCGAAGATGCACTACCGGTCGCTGGGCAACGTCACGCTGCCGATCGTCATCCGGATCCCGTACGGCGGCGGCATCGGCGCGGTCGAGCACCACTCCGAGTCGCCCGAGGCGTACTTCGCGCACACCCCCGGCCTCAAGGTCGTGACCTGCTCGAACCCGGCCGACGCGTACGGGATGATCCAGCAGGCGATCATATCCGACGACCCGATCGTCTTCTTCGAGCCGAAGCGCCGCTACTGGGAGAAGGGCGCGGTCGAGCTCGACGCGCCCGCGACCTTCCCGCTGCACGCGTCCCGGGTCGTCCGCGAGGGTGCGGACGCCACGGTGATCGCGTACGGCCCGATGGTCCGCACCGCCCTGGACGCGGCGCAGGCCGCGGCCGAGGACGGCCGCGACCTCGAGGTCATCGACCTGCGCACGCTCTCCCCGCTGGACCTAGGCCCGGTCTACGCCTCCGTCCGCAAGACCGGCCGGGCCGTGGTCGTGCACGAGGCCCCCGGCAACCTCGGCATGGGCGCCGAGATCGCCGCCCGGATCACCGAGGAGTGCTTCTACTCCCTGGAGGCGCCGGTGCTGCGGGTGACGGGCTTCGACGTGCCCTACCCGGCCGCCCGCGTCGAAGAGGAATACCTGCCCGACCTGGACCGGGTGCTGGACGCCGTCGACCGTTCGTTCGGCTGGTGACGCCGATGTCCCGGATCAAGGAATTCACCCTGCCCGACCTCGGCGAGGGCCTGACCGAGGGCGAGATCCTCGCCTGGCTGGTCAAGGTGGGCGACACGATCGAGCTGAACCAGCCGATCGTCGAGGTCGAGACCGCGAAGGCGGCGGTCGAGATCCCGGCCAAGTGGGGCGGGGTCGTCACCCGCATCTTTCACGAGGCGGGCACGACGGTGGAGGTCGGTGCGCCGATCATCTCGATCGACACCGACCCCGGCGCCGGACCGGTCCCGTCCGCGGAATCACTCGCGGCGGTCGCTGTCGCGCCCGAAGAGGGCGCGGTCGAGCCCGGCATGATTGGTGGTCCGGCTCCGGGCGGCCGCACGGCCGTGCTGGTCGGTTACGGCCCGAAAACCGCAATCGCCAAACGCCGACCCCGCATCGGTACGCCCACCGGGACGACAACCGCAGCACCTGCTCCGATCGCGCCGGCCGCTCCGGGCGTCGTCCAGGCCGGTTCCGCGCCGGCTCAGGCGGCAGCCGGTCCCGTCGCTTCGGCGGCGCCGGCTCGGGCTGATGTGGCCGGGCCGGTTCTGGCCAAGCCGCCGGTGCGCAAGCTGGCCCGCGATCTCGGGGTCGATCTGACCACGGTCGCCGGCACCGGCCCGCACGGCTCGATCACCCGGGACGACCTCCAGAAAGCGGCTGCGGCACCCACCGAGACGCCCGTCACTGAGACGGTCGCCACTCGGGCAGCCGCCCCGTCCGCCGCCGTGTTCGACGCCTCGCGGGAGCAGCGCATCCCGATCAAGGGCGTGCGCAAGCTCACGGCCGAGCACATGGTCGCGTCGGCGTTCACCGCGCCGCACGTGACCGAGTTCCTGACCGTGGACGTCACCAGGACGATGAAGTCGCTGGAGCGGCTGAAGGCCCGGCCCGAGTTCCGCGACGTGCGGATCTCGCCGCTGCTGTTCGTGGCGAAGGCGGTGCTGCTGGCCGCCAGGCGGCACCCGATGGTCAACTCGACCTGGTCCGGCGCGACGAACGAGATCGTCATCAAGGACTACGTCAACCTGGGCATCGCGGCGGCGACGGAACGCGGCCTGATCGTGCCCAACATCAAGGATGCGGGCCGCCTGACGCTGCGCGAACTGGCGGACGCATTGACCGCCCTCGTGCAAACCGCTAAGTCGGGAAAGACCCCGCCGTCCGACATGTCGGGCGGAACCTTCTCGATCACCAACGTGGGGGTCTTCGGCATCGACACCGGCACGCCGATCCTGCCACCGGGAGAAGCGGCCATTCTGGCATTCGGGGCGATTCGCCCGACGCCGTGGGTCCACAAGGGAAAGATCAAGATCCGCCAGGTCACCACCCTCGGGCTCTCGTTCGACCACCGCATCATCGACGGCGAGTTGGGCTCGAAGTTCCTGCGCGACATCGGCGGCTTCCTCGCGGACCCGGAGGCGGCACTGCTCTCCTGGACCTGAGTTTCGTCGGCAAGCGGATTTCTCAACCTTCGATCCTTAGGCAGGTAAGCGGGATCACCATCCGATTCGTTGGCGGGTTGTGTTCCGGCGCGGTTAAATAGAACCAGCGCCGGAACACGGCACCGCAGACGAGGCCAGCATTGGCCCAGGGGAGTGAGCACCGCAATGAGCACCATCGAGCGCATCCGCAACCGCCGCATCGCCAAGCGTGACGCCCGCGCGATCGAACGCGCGTTGCAGTCGGCGCCGACGCAGTCCATGCGGAAC
>NZ_QHHV01000408.1:0-3922 GCF_003947245.1 Actinoplanes sp. ATCC 53533
GGCCCTGCTCGATTCAGTGTTGCCGGGCTCCGCCCAGCCGGCAGCACCGTCGGCGACTGACTGCGCCGGCACTTTCGCTCACCAGATGACGTCTGGATCCACGCTCAGCCCGAGATCGGCGACCTCCACCTCCAGAGCGTCGGCGAGCAGCCGACGGTTGCGCTCGTCGGCCACCCGGTCGTCGTTCTCCCACCTGCTGAGCATCGTCACCAGAGATTCCGCGCCGGCCGTTCGCCCGCGATGATTCCTGCCGACAAGGACCATCCGACGTGCGAGCTGCTGATGCGACCAGTCCCGCGCCTTGCGGATCCGCCGTAGCCGCCGACTGAACGGCAACTGCGCCCAGCCGGGCGACGCACGAAGTTCCTCCAGCAGCGTCTTGAACGACGGTGCGAGATTCTCCTGTTCTTCATCCGCTGAGCCGGCCTGTTGCATCGCGCCGCGACCTTCCCCCCTCACCTTGCGCACCTGGCCACGACGCTGTTGCGCCGTGCTACCGATGAGATCATCGGCTCGTACCGACCTTCTCAGAACCTGCGTGGACACTCCATTCTCCCGTCTCGATAACTAGTTGACTTCTGCTCGGCCTCAGGTCGAATGGCCGGCCATGACACCGCCGCCGGAGCGCGGGAGCACTCGCCCGCAGGAAACGCCGAACGTGAGAGCCAGACCTATGCAGCCTCGACTGGTCGCCGCCGCCCAGACTGCGACGAGAAGTCGCCTGGTACATGCGTTGAGCAGCGGCTTCACTGTCACAAGCGGTTGTTCATGCCGGTACGGATACCGATGCCACCGTCTACGCGCAAAGTCGTCCCATTGACGTAGCCAGAGCGATCGTCGGCAAAAAAGGACACGGCGGCGGCGACCTCGGCGGGCCTGCCGGCACGGTGTGCGGGAATGTGCCACATCGGGTGAGTTCGTATCCCTGGGCTCAGCTGAACCTTTTCGTCGCCTTCGATCAGGCCGGGAGCGACCACGTTGACCGCGATGTTGTCGGCCGCGAGTTCCTCGGTCAGCGACTGAACCAGACCGTTCAGGCCGGCGTTGAAACTGAACCCGGCATAGCGGGCCGGCCCGGTCTCGTCCACCATGGCCAGCGGTGACGCAAGGAAGATCATCCGGCCCCACTCGGCTTGCTTCATCGACTCACGGGCACGATTGGCCGCCGCGGACACCGCCCGCAACCCGACGCGGGTCGCGTGGCTAAGGTCAGTCGCAGCAGGACCGGGCAGTCGCGGCTCGCGGGGAACTCCGGCATCGACCACCAGGATGCCGACCGGGCCTAGGCCGCTTTCTACCTCGCCGAAGGCAGACTCGATGGTGTCAACCTGGGCGAGGTCACAGTGGACGCTGAAGAACTCCGGTGGAGCCTCTTCACTGTAGGTAATAGCCACTCGGTGTCCATCGGTGACTAACCTCCGCGCTACGGCGTGGCTGATGCCCGAGCTCGTGCCGATGACCAGTGCCGTCCGCTGCGCCATAGTCCCCCCTTTGGCGTGGCGGTCGAACACCCCTGAGCGCCCCCACGCATCAATGAAGTTTCCATACTGCACGCGTTGATGGATCTTCGTAACACATTGCTACTTTCATACAGTGACACTGCGAGTGCTCAAGATCACAGCATTCACTTCACCTGGCCCGTGACCTGGCCTTCTTGGGTTCCACCACATAGGACTCATTTTGGATCCACCCCCACCGAGCAAGCGGGCCCTTGCTATGTTCTTGCACTTCAACGGACCTTCCGCCCGCTCCGACGGATGCTCCGCCCGTGTCATTACCCACAGGGGAGGGTCATGACGACCGCGCGGCCTCTCACTCGCCAGGCCCAACTCGCAAAACTCGTCCGGGATTGCCGCTATCGCCTCGACCCTGACCAGTTTCCACACCCGGACAGCGACACCGGCAGCCCGCGTAAGCGACCGAGGAAAACCCGGCGAGTGACCATCGAGCAGATCGCCGGCCGGTCCGGCTACAGCTCCACATGGCACAGCGCGCTCGAACGCGGCCTGGACGAAGGTTACAGCGACGACTTCCTGACCACCGTTGCCACGATCCTCAAGATGTCCCCCGACGAGACCAACATGCTGTTCTCACTCGCTCCACGCCGGCGCGGAACCGGAGTTCCGGAACAAGAACTGCGGGAAAGCCGCGTCATTCTATGGACGCTCAAAGAGATCTCATGCCCTGCGTTCATCATCGACAGCGCCTGGTATGTAATCAGGCACAACGAGCCTACGGCCGAGTGGTTCCCCTGGGTACACGGCGACCGACCCAACTTCATGCGTTGGGCGTTCACCGCCGAAGCCCGCACCATTCTGCATAATTGGGACACCGAGTGGGGTCCTCAGCTCTGGGCAGAGATGCAGTACGCCCTAGCCCGCCAGCCGGACAACGCCAAGCTCAAAGCCCTCATCAGCGGAATCTTGGAGAGCAGCCACGCCGCCCGACTGATAGACGGGAGTCCCCTGAGCAACGTCGGTTCGGATGGCAGGCGCCGCCGGGTCAAGGTCCCGGCGCTCGGCAATAGGATCCGCGTCGTCGAACTCATCGTTCTCACGCCGGAGCGCGCGCCCGCCAGTCGCGTCATGATGATCGTCCCGCTCGACGACACCCAGCACTGACGCCGCCCACAACCGACACCACGACCGCCCCACGACCGCCACGGTCGGGAGTAGTACCGCAGCCGCGCAGCTGCGGCGTTCTCACGCGTCGTTCGCACGTGCCCGACAACTGCGGCACCCCAGATCTGGCCCCGGAATTCAGCCATCCGGGCTCCCACCACGGATTGCTGAGCGACCATCTGATCAGCACCTCGTAGCCCCACCGGACCTGCCAGCCGAGCCGGAGCCGCCCGGGGTGCAAGCCATCAACGACGTCCCCTCAACAGACCCCCTTAAGCTGAGACGAACAGGGCCGGCTTCTGGATGATCACCGGAGACCGGCACCACGCCGAGTCTGCGATCTGCCCGGATGCCAGGCGGCTACTCGCCCAGTCCGAAGGCAGCACCACCGCGGAGCCCACCAGGCCGACCACACAACCGCGCCAGCCCGACGCGAGCAGATCCGCCCGGTAACGACCGACGTGGGCATCGTGTTCAAGACCGCAACCCGGCAAGTGTCGCCAACGGACCGAGCCGCCGGGGCTCCTGGTCGGCCCGGTTTGAGACAGACCTGCCGTCGGGCTGGTCCAACACACGACCGGACACGCAGGTTGCAGGATCCCAGCGCGCCGGGATCCTGAGCGGCGCTGACCAGCAGACGCAATACGCCCTGGACCAACCGATGGCCCATCAGCAGCTACCGCACCCCGAGGGCGCCGCCGGACTGCCAGGCGTACTTGGTCGGGTTGCGGCCATGGGTGACGGGTGACAGATCAGCCGCCGCTGGCCACACAACACTCTTCGCGCCCGCAGCTCACGCGTACGCGCGTACGCGCGCGAAGCCGACAACCGGGAAACCTGGGTCAATCCGTCACCCGTCACCCATCACCCGGGCGCCCAGAGCGCCTGACCGAGTACCCACTTCAGTCATCCTTCGCTCGACAGACGCTCGCCCGCGCTCAGCAGCTGGATCCCGCGATAGAACCGCCGGCCCTTCGTGCCGCGCCCATCGGCGACTTGAAAGCGATCGCGCAACTCCTGCGTCAGCCGCTTCGCCGACACCGGCCGCTCGCCAGTCTCCTCGCACCATTGCTCGTACGCCGCGCGTAGGACCGTCGTGTCGGTGCGCACCTCGCCCGGACCAGCCACCAGAGCGCACAACTCCTCGACGAAACGGCCGACCGTGTCCTGGTCCCTGGCATACCGCGCAGTCGCCGACAGCACAGCTGCCGGCTCGTTCAACCCGTCCCGCTGGTACGCAGCGGCGCCGCCGATGATCCACGCCAGGACCACCCCAGCGTCCTGGGCAAGGATCTCGCCGA
>NZ_QHHV01000409.1:0-1701 GCF_003947245.1 Actinoplanes sp. ATCC 53533
AGGTAGTCGATCCCGGTTACCGCCGGCTGCGGTGGTGTGGTGTCGTCGGGGCGGGCCTTGTGGTGCACGTGCCGGCCGATCTTGTGTGGGATCGCCTTGCCCATCGATCTGCCGTGCCAGCGGACCTCGAGGGCGGTGAGATCGAACGGGTCGAAGACGAGTTCGATCTTGCGCCCGACCAGAGCGGCGTCGACTTCGTAGTGGTTGCCGTGCAGACCGACGGTGGCGGTTTTGGTGACGGTGCGCCATTCCGACCACAGGAACGCCTCCCGCAGCAGCTGCGGCGACGGCAACGCCGGGGTGCCGACCGGCTGCCAGCGCTCCAGCGGGGCCTCGCCGGTCTCGGAATGCGTGCGGCGGTGGTAGACGGTCTCGACCCACGCGGTGAACAGCGTGTTCAGCGCGATCATGTCGTCGAGTTCGCGGCCGGAGCCGATCTCGACGAGGAACTGCTCCCGCACGGTCCGGAAGAACCGTTCGATCTTGCCGCGCCCTTCGGGCTGTCCCGGCCGGGAGTGGATCAGCCGGATACCGAGGCTGGCACAGGCCCGTAGCAGCTGCCGATCCACATAGGCTGATCCGTTGTCCACGTAGATCGATTGCGGGACACCGCGGGACGCGACCGCGGCGTGCAGCGCAGCCTCCAACCGCACAGTGTCCTCCCGGCGCGCCCACCGGCCGGCGACGAGCAGCCGGGAGTGGTCGTCGAGGAACGCGAACAGGATCGCCTTGCGCCCACCCACGGTCGGGCCGTGCAACGCGTCCCCCGTCCAGCGGACGTTCGGCGCGTCCGCCTCGAACCGGCCGAACACCGTCGGCGGCTGGCCGCCGGGCCGGGTCGTCAGTTCCAGCCGGGCGAAGTGTCGTTGCAGGGTCCGTTCGTCCGGCGCCCACCCGCCATGCGCGCGCAGGATCGCCGCCACCTGTGCTGCGGTGCGGGCCGGCACCTCCTTCTTCAACGCGACAGCCAGTTCGAGCACGTCAGCTGGGGTCCGCGGCGACACCAGGCGTGGGCTGGGCACCAGCGCATCGAACCCACCGCGGCGCCAGTCCCGGATCCACCGGTCGATCGTGTGCCGCGAAACCCGCACCGCAGCACCGAACGGGCCCGTGTGTTCCCGCTCCGCGAGGGCCCTCACCAGCCGACCCCGCTGCCTGGTCGTCAACCCGCGGTCGGCGGCCTCCCGGATCACTGAATACCGGAACAGCCCTACCGCCCGGGCCCGCTCGGCCCGGACCTGATCTTCCCCGGCACGACTACTGGTGACCATCGGCGCCTCCTCACCTGCTCGGATGCACCGCGTCGGCGCACACCTGCCCGGGAGACTCGTTGATCAACCAGCGGTGCCCAAGGGCCAACTCGTGTTGCTCCACTCGCCCGGCACCGCCCCGCTCAGCAGCCGGCCGTCCGTGACCGCTGAAGCCAACTGCCACGCCGACACCGCGCCGAGGACCCCGAGCCGGCGCCGGGCCGCCGCGGCACACACTCCGAGCACCTCCACCGCGTCTGCGAATACCGACCCGTGCACCACCAACCGCCCAGCGAGGGGGTCCAACGCGACCAGCAGCACCGCCAACACCGCCCGCACCACCGCCGCGCGACCAGCGAACGCGCGTAGCCAGCCCCGCACCGTCGAGGCCGGCCTACCCAACCGCACCGCGATCCGGCGATGCCCCTGCCCGCCGGCCTTCGCGGTCAAC
>NZ_QHHV01000040.1:0-24685 GCF_003947245.1 Actinoplanes sp. ATCC 53533
CTCCGCAGGATTCAATCGTGGATCGGTTATGTCACTTCGCGCGTGGCGGCTCGTGGCGCGCCGGGAGCTCGTGACAGGATGCAGCGTGCCCTCGGTTAGCGCAGGGTCCTCGGTCGCCGCGGACACATACGTCGCGGATCTGCACATCCACTCCAAGTATTCGCGGGCCTGCAGCCGCGATCTCACCCTGCCGAACCTCGCCTGGTGGGCCCGACGCAAGGGCATCGCGGTCCTGGGCACGGGGGACTTCACGCACCCCGCCTGGTTCGACCACCTGCGGGAAAATCTCCGTCCCGCCGATGAGCCCGGTCTCTACCGCCTCGGCACCGACGCGGAGCAGGAGGTCAGCCGCAAGCTGCCGCCGATCCTGCAGAGCAGCTCGGACGCGCGGTTCATGCTCAGCGTCGAGATCTCCACGATCTACAAGCGCGACGACCGCACCCGCAAGGTGCACCACCTGATCTACATGCCGGATCTCGCGGCCGCGGCCCGGTTCAACACCGCGCTCGGCCGGATCGGCAACCTCACCGCCGACGGCCGCCCGATCCTCGGCCTGGACTCCCGCGACCTGCTGGAGATCACGCTCGAGGCCAGCCCGGACGCCTACCTCGTCCCCGCGCACATCTGGACCCCGTGGTTCTCCGCGCTGGGTTCGAAGTCCGGCTTCGACGCCATCGCGGACTGCTACGCCGACCTCGCCGAGCACATCACCGCCGTGGAGACCGGCCTCTCCTCCGACCCGGAGATGAACTGGCGGGTCTCGAGCCTGGACCGGTACCGGCTGGTGTCCAATTCGGACGCGCACTCGCCCGCGGCGCTGGCCCGGGAGGCGACGCTCTACACCGGTGCGCCGGACTATTTCGCGATCAAGGCCGGCGAAAGCCTGGCGGGCACGATCGAATTCTTCCCGGAAGAGGGCAAATACCACGCGGACGGGCACCGGGCCTGCGGCATCAACTGGGCGCCGGAGCAGACCCGGGAGCACGGTGGCCGCTGTCCCGAGTGTGGCAAGCCGTTGACCGTCGGCGTCCTCAACCGGGTCGAGGAGCTGGCCGACCGCACCGGCGGGGGAGAACGCGACCAGCAGGTCGTGCACCTGATCCAGCTCGCCGAGATCCTCGGCGAGATCAACGGCGTCGGCCCGAAGTCCAAGACCGTCGACGGCCAGCTCAATCACGTCGTCGCCAACCTCGGTGCCGAGCTGGACATCCTGCGCCGGGTTCCGCTCGACGCGATCGGCCAGGCGGGCGGCGAGCAGCTGCGTGAGGCCATCGACCGGCTGCGGCGCGGCGATGTGCGGCGGATCTCCGGGTACGACGGCGAGTACGGCGTCATCACGCTCTTCGAGCCCGGCGAGCTGCGCAACAGGCAGAGCGCCCCGCAGGCCGAGACGCTGTTCGACATGATCCCCGTACCGGTGCCGCAGCAGCGCAAGGCCGAGCCGGCGATCGGCCGCGCCCCGGTGCCGAAGGCCGCCAAGGAGCCGAAGAAGAAGGCACCGCCGCTGCCCCCGCCGGCCAGCCCGCACGAGCCGTTCGAGCCGATGCTCGCCGGCATGGAAGAGGTCGGCACCGGCCTGCTGGACCGCCTCGACGCCATGCAGCGCGTCGCTGCCTCCGCGCCGGGTGGGCCGTTGTTGATCGTGGCCGGGCCCGGCACCGGCAAGACCCGCACGCTGACGCACCGGATCGCCTACCTCTGCGCCGAGCTGGGCGTCTTCCCCGAGCGCTGCCTGGCGATCACCTTCACCCGGCGCGCCGCCGAGGAGATGCGGCACCGGCTCGACGCCCTGATTCCGGAGGTGGCCGAGGACATCACGGTCGGCACGTTCCACTCGCTGGGGCTGACCATCCTCAAGGAGAACGCCAAGGCGGCCGGGCTCGGCGCGAACTGGCGGATCGCCGACGACGGGGAGCGCACCGCGGCCCGCGAGCAGGCCGGCGACGATGACCTCGCGTACGCGAAGCTGCTCCGCCAGCAGGACCTGGTCGACCTGGACGACCTGCTCACGATGCCGGTGGCGCTGCTGCGCGACGAGCCGGAGCTGGTCGAGCGCTACCGCAAGCGCTGGCAGTGGATCTTCGTGGACGAATACCAGGACGTCGACGACGTGCAGTACGAGCTGCTGCGTCTGCTTGCCCCGGCGAACGGCAACCTGTGCGCGATCGGAGACCCGGACCAGGCGATCTACTCGTTCCGCGGCGCCGACGTCGGCTATTTCCTGCGCTTCAGCCACGACTTCACGGACGCCCGGCTGGTGCGGCTCACCCGCAACTACCGCTCGTCGGCGCCGATCCTGGCCGCGGCCGTGCAGGCGATCGCGCCGACCACGCTGGTCAGCGGCCGGCGCCTGGACCCGGCCCGGGTCAATCCCGAGTCGCCGCTGGTTGGCCGCTACTTCGCTGGCAGCGCGGCGGACGAAGCGGACTTCGTCCTCCGCACCGTTGACGAGCTGGTCGGCGGCCTGTCCCACCGCTCCCTCGACTCCGGGCGCATCGACTCGCGCGCAGTCGCCCCCGGAACGCTGTCCTTCGCAGACATCGCCGTCCTGTACCGCACCGACTCCCAGGCGCAGGCCGTGGTGGACGCGCTGTCGCGGGCCGGCGTACCGGTGCAGAAGCGGTCGCACAATCGCCTGCGGGACCGGCCCGGGGTCCAGGTGATCGCGCGCGAGCTGCGGCACGCGGACGGCCTCGGTGGCTCACTCGCGGCGCGCGTCAAACTGACGGCGCAGGTGCTGGCCCAGCGCTACGCGGCGCCGACCCTGGACGCCGAGCAACTCGCGCCGGAGGATGTCTGGGCGGCTGCCGACCTGCTCATGCCGCTGGCCCACCGGATCGGCGAGGACCTGACCCGGTTCCTGCAGGAGATCGCCACCGGTGCCGAGGTGGACGCGCTCGACCCGCGCGCGGAAGCGGTCAACCTGCTGACCCTGCACGCGGCTAAAGGTCTGGAGTTCCCGGTCGTCTTCCTGGTCGGCTGCGAGGACGGGCTGCTGCCGCTGCGCTGGCCGGGCGCTAAGCCGACGGATGACGAGACGGCCGAGGAACGGCGCCTGTTCTTCGTGGGGCTGACCCGGGCCCAGGACCGGCTCTACGTGAGCCACACGGCGCGCCGCTTCCGGCACGGCAAGGAGCGGGAGCAGTCACCGACGCCGTTCCTGGACGCCATCGACGCGGGCCTCTTTGAGCGCATGGGCGATACCGTCCCGTCCCGTCCCAAGGACCGACAGCTCCGCCTCCTCTGACCGAACCTCCCAGGCCCTCCTGGAGACCTCTGCGAGCACCCGCCGGGTCTCGAAACCTCAGGCAAGCACGATGCCGACCAGCGCACCGGCCAGCAGGGCCGGGCCCAGCGGGAGGGCTGTTCGGCGTTTTGCTCTTCGGGTGAGCAAGAGGGCCAGGGCTACCGGGCCGTTGATCAGGTGGGGTGCCAGGAGTCCCGCTGCCAGCGCCGGCCAGCCGACGAAGCCGAGGGTGAAGCCGAGGACCGTGGCCAGCTTGACGTCGCCCAGGCCGAGGCCGGCTCCCGGGAGCAGAGCGATGATCAGGTAGATGGCCCCGCTGAGGAGAGCCGCCAGTGCTCCCCGGCCGAGCCGGGCCGGTTCGCCGGTCAGCAGGGCGCCGAGGCTCAGCGGGAGCACCGTGGCGGCGGCCAGCAGCGCCACCAGGGCGTCCGGGAGGCGAAGGCAGCGCAGGTCGATCGCGGCCAGCAGGATGCCCAGCGTCGCCGCCGGCAGGAGCACGAGCAGCAGGGGCGCCGGGCCGATCGCCGCGCCCAGGAGGCCCGTGACCACGGCGCCTGCCGCCATCGTCCACACCGGGGGCCGCGAGCACCGGCACGGCGCTCCGGCCCGTACCCAGGTCGGCAGGTCGGCCGTGCAGTCAGCGCAGGTTGATCGCGGCCTGGTGTCGCGGGGCACCGCCAGGCGGTGCGCGACGCGCGGCACGAAGGCCGCCGACGCGCCGCCGAAGACCGCCGCCCACAACGTCACCCAGAATGACATGGGGCTGAACGGTAGTGGGCCGGCGGTCGCGACGCGGGTCGCGTTGCCGACAGACGAGGCGAATCACCCCGTTGTCACCGAGTTGAGCCCAGGTCGGCGCGATTCCGGGAGGGAACGAGCCGGGCGTCCACGCTACGGTGGCGTACAGCGATCCCGCGCCTGGAGGAACCCCGATGTCGCAGAACGGCCCCTACCCCGGCCAGGGCTGGCCGGCCGGCGGATCGTCGGGTTCCGACGAGCCGTATACGGAGCCGGCCGACCCCTGGGGTGACGCCGCCACGCAAGCCTCGCCGACGCCCGAGGCCGCCTGGGGCGGTCAGCCGATGTCGGTGCCGCCCTCGCAGGATAATTCCGCCGCCTTCAACGGCGGCTATCCCGTCGCCCCGGTGAACGGCGCGCCGCCGGTGTGGCAGCAGCCGCCGATGCCGCCGCCGCGCCGGCGAAACACCCCGATCATCGCGCTGGTCGTCGTGCTCGGCCTGCTCATTCTCAGCGGTCTCGCCACGGCCGCCTGGCTGGTGCAGCGCAGCGGCACGCCCGACGCCGGGCAGTCGCTGCAGCCCACCACGGGGGCGACCACCGACAACGGCTCGGTGCCCGGGCCGCGGAGCAGCGAGGACGGGCGCTTCGTGGCCAAGGGCCAGTGCGTGCGCAACGAGGGTACGGCGGACAAAGAGCCCGACCTCAAGATCGTGCCCTGCGCCAGCGGCACCTACGAGGTGCTCAAGCGGGTCGACGGCCGGACCACCGGCGAGGCCGACGCCGAGTCCAAGTGCAGCCAGGTGTCGAAGTACACGAAGTGGTACTTCTACGACAGCCAGCTCGACAGCCTCGACTTCGTCCTGTGCCTCAGGGAGTATGACGGCGACTAGCCCTCTCTAGCTCCAACGCTAGATAGTCGTAGAGAGCGTTCGATTGCTGTCTCTAGCTTTTCGGCTAGAGAGCCCGATACGGTGCTATCCGTGGATCCCGTCCGCAATCCGTACGCGCCCGGCGCCGGCCAACGGCCGCCGGAGCTGGCCGGACGCGGCCGTGAGCTGGACGCCTTCGACGTCGTCCTGGAGCGGATCGCCCGTGGCCGCCCCGAACGCAGCCTGGTGCTGACCGGCCTGCGTGGTGTCGGCAAGACCGTCCTACTCAACACGCTCCGCTCGGCCGCGATCGGCCGGCTCTGGGGCACCGGCAAGATCGAGGCCCGGCCGGACCAGTCGCTGCGCCGCCCGGTCTCCGCCGCGCTGCACATGGCGATCCGCGAGCTGGCTCCGCACCACCGCAACCCCGAGCGGGTCGACGAGGTGCTGGCGGTGCTGAAGGCCTTCGCGCTGCGGGCCAACGACGCCTCGGCGAAGCTCCGCGACCGCTGGACGCCCGGCATCGACGTGCCGCCCGCCCGCGGCCGGGCCGACTCCGGCGACATCGAGATCGACCTGGTGGAGCTCTTCACCGACGTGGCGTCGCTGGCCACGGACGTGGGCACGGGCATCGCCCTGTTCATCGACGAGATGCAGGATCTCGGCCCGGCCGATGTGTCCGCGCTTTGCGCCGCCTGCCACGAGCTGTCCCAGCTCGGCGCTCCCCTGATCGTCGTCGGCGCCGGGCTGCCACACCTGCCGGCGGTGCTGTCCGCGGCCAAGTCCTACTCCGAACGGCTCTTCCGCTATCAGCGCATCGACCGCCTCGACCGGATCGCCGCGGACCTCGCGCTGTGCGCCCCGGCGGCTCGCGAGGACGTGGAATACGAGCCCAAGGCGCTGGACCTGCTATACGAGAAGTCGGGTGGGTATCCGTACTTCGTGCAGGCGTACGGGAAGGCGACCTGGGATCACGCGCCGACGTCGCCGGTGACCGCGCAGGACGTCCGGATGGCGGCGCCGGAGGCCGAGGCGGAGCTGGCGGTCGGGTTCTTCGGCTCCCGCTTCGAGCGGGCCACGCCGGCGGAGCGCGAGTACATGCGCGCGATGGCCTCACTGTCCGGCGACTCGGAGAACGACATGGACGCGGCGGTGCCGACGGCGGACATCGCGGCGGCGCTCTCCCGGCGTCCGGCGAGCCTGTCACCCGCCCGGGACGCGCTGATCAAGAAGGGCCTGATCTACTCGGGCGAGCGGGGCACGGTGGCGTTCACGGTGCCGCACTTCGGGCGCTACCTGCGCACTCAGCCCTAGACCGCGCGCCAGGGCGCGGGGTAGCGAGCCTCGACCTGCCGCAGGGCCAGGACCTGCCAGGCGTCCCCGGCCGAGGACCAGGCGCTGGTGATCCCGTACGGCGCGGCCGGGACGAACCCGAAGCGCCGGTAGTACGCCGGGTCGCCGAGCACCAGCACGAGCCGCTCGCGGGACTCGGTCGCCCGCCGCAGGGCATCGCGCACGACGGCCGTGCCCAGGCCCTGGCGCTGCCGTTCGGGCGCGACGGCGACCGGGCCCAGCGCCAGCGCCTCCTCGCCGCCGATCATCACCCTGCTGAGCAGCGCGAACGCGATCACGCGCGCGTTTTCCACGGCGACGACGGAAAACTCGGGGAGCCAGGCATGGGTCGGCCGCAGCGCCGCCACCAGCCGCGCCTCGCCCTCACCCCCGAACGCCGCTTCCAGAAGACGTCGAATGCCGTCGGCATCCTCGGGCTGCTCAATCCGCACCTCGGTCATGCCCCGAAACCCTACGGACGGTCCGGGAGCAGCTATCCACAACTCACCCAGCGCACGTCCGCGGATCCGGGTATAACGGGGCTATGAAGCCTGTGCGTACCGCAGCCCGCGCCATGCTCGGTGCGATCTTCGTGGTCAGCGGAGTTCGTGTCGTCCTCGACCCGGACTCCAAGGTCCCCACCGCCAAACGGATCACCGACCGGGTCGGGCCGCTCATCGAGCGGGTCGATCCGCGCCTGCCCAGCGACGCGCGCACCCTGGTGCAGGCCAAGGCCGCCACCGATGTCATCGCCGGGTTGCTGCTGGCCAGCGGGCGGTTCACCCGCCCCGCCGCCGCCGTGCTCGCCGCCAACCTCGTGCCGACGACCTTCGCCGGGCATCCCTTCTGGACGCTCCAGCAGCCGGAGCGCGCCCAGCACGAGACGCACTTCCTGAAAAACGTGGGCCTGCTGGGCGGGCTGCTGCTCGCCGCCGTCGACACCCAGGGCAAGCCGGGCATCGCCTATCGGACCAGTCACGCCGTGGACCGCTCACTGCGCTCGATGAAGCGCGCGGTCCGCACCGCCCGGCGCGAGGCCAGGATCGCCACCCGGTCGGCGGCCGCCGCACGCAAGATCCCCGGGTAAATCACCTAACGGGCTCACCCGGCGTTAAGCCGTCGAAACACCAGGGCGGCGCGGCTCCAGTCCGGCGCGGTGACGCCGGTGGCCGAGCTACGGGGGAGGTCGCGCCATGCCCGCGATGCGGACTGCCGCGCGTCCGGCCACGACCAGGTGCACGGTGGTCCTGCTCGCCTGGGTCGGCATCCTGGCCACGATCACCACGATCGCCCAACGGTACGGCTTCAGCGGCCTGGCCGTGGACCGCGCGGCGATCATCCATGCCCTCAACGGTGACGGGCTGTACGCGTACCGGTCGCCGCTGACCCACCTGGGCACCGCGCTGCCGCCGCCAGCGCTGTTGTTGATCTCCCCGGCGGCGTTCCTGCCGCTGCCGCTCGCCGGCTGGCTGACCGCGCTCGCCGGCGTGGCCGCGCTCGGCCTGGCCCTGGTCGCGCTGGTCGGCCCGGTCGCGCGACGGTACGGCCGCCGCCCGTGGCCGGTGGTGCTGGCTGCCGGCGCGCTGGCGCTGACCGTGGAGCCGGTGCGCGCCTCGCTCGGCCTCGGATCGCTGGATCTGCTCGTGTTCGGGCTGGTCACCGCCGACATCGTGGCCCTGCGCCGAGGTGCGTGGGCGCGCAGCCGGGCGGCGTGGTGGCCGGGCCGCCCGGCCTCGTCACCACCGCGCGGCCGCACACCGGGTGACCTGCTGCGCCGGGGATGGGCGACCGGTGCCTGGGCCGGTCTGGGCGTAGGACTGGCAACGGCGCTGGCAGTGGCACCGGCGTTCTTCATCGTCTATCTCACGGTGACCAAGCAGTGGCGCGCGGCGCTGATCGCGACAGGTACGGCGCTGAGCGCGGCGCTCGCGGCGTTGCTGATCAGCCAGCGGGAGACGATCGCCTGGTCCGGCGAGGTGCTGTGGCGCATCGACCGCACCGGCGCCGTCGACGCGATCGCCAACCAGTCGCTGGCCGGCGTGCTCGCCCGCATCTACGACTCGGCGACGACGCCGGTGCTGCTGTGGTTGTCCTTCTCGCTGCTGCTGATCGCGGTCGGGCTGATCCGGGCCCGGGCGGCGCACGCGGACGGGGACGAGATCGCGGCGTTCACGCTGGTCGGGCTGACGGTGTCGATCGTGGGCCCGGTGACCGCCACCCACGAGCTGATCTGGGTGCTGCCGGCGGTCCTGATCCTGATCGACGCGGCGGCCCGCCGCCGGGTGACGACGCAGCGCCCGCAGCCTGCTCGCGGCAGCCGACCGGGGCTGGTCTTCGCGCTCGCCGCCGGAGTGACGTACCTCCTGTTCGTGCTCGCTCCGATGTGGAGCCTGCATGACCCGTTCTCGGCGAACTGCTACGCCTTGGCGCTGATCCTGCTGGTCAACGCCCTGCCGTGGCGTCCGGGTGTGGCACCGGCCTTTCCGATCAACCGATGGCTGGGCCGCTCACCGTCCCGGGCACGGACGAGGACGGCAGCTGCCGGGCCGGGTCGGCTGCCGGATCCCACCCGCCGGACGGACCTGCCAGGAAACCGCCCGGGCGGCCCGCTGCCAACGGCCACGATCCCCCCACCCCGCGACCCGGCCCGCTGAGAATCGCGACTCGCCGGTGGCTCCTGACGTGGCGGAGTGGGGGTTTGTTCCATGCACGGACCTGGCAGAGTGAGGGCGGCCGTTCATGAGCCGCCAGGCGATTGGGTGGCCCCGCCCGACCTCGGCGGGAGCGACGGTCAGCACCAGGCAACCAGGCACGACATGAATTTGATCTAGAACTTGACCTTCAGGAAGTCGGGGTCATGGGCAGTTCACCCATTCCTCGGTGCCGTCGGTGAAGACCTGGCGTTTCCAGATCGGTAGGCGGGCCTTCGCCTCGTCCACCAGCCGGGCGCATGCCGTGAACGCCGCCGCCCGGTGTGCCGTGCTCACCGCCGCCACCAGCGCCACGTCTCCGATCTGCAGCACGCCCACCCGGTGCGAGACCGCCACCGCGTAGACGTTCGGGTCTGCTGCGATCTCCTCCGCCACCTCGCGCAGCACCGCCGCCGCGCTCGGGTGGCCTTCGTATTCCAGCAGGGTGACGCCCTTGCCGCCGTCGTGGTCGCGGACGACGCCCTGGAAGGTGACCACCGCGCCCGCTCTCGGGTCTGCCACGGCCTTCTCGTGGGCGGCCAGGTCCAGGTGGGTGTCGTGGATCTCGGCGATTCGCACTGTCTCGGTGGTGGTCACGGGCGCTCTCCGGGATGCAGCGGCAGGGGGTGGAACGGGACCAGGTCGCCGGTCGCCGCCTGGGTGTCCGGGCGGACCACGACGAAGCCGTCGGCGGTCGCCAGGCCTCGCAGCATCGCCGAGCCGACGTGGCCGACCGGGGTGGCCCGGCGGCCGTCCTGGTCGAGCGCGGCGAGCGCCAGGTGGGTGAAGCCGCCGCGGCCCGGCACCGGCGCGGTGACCTCGGCCCTCGGCAGCGTCGGCAGGTCTCGGCCGTGCAGGCCGGCCAGCAGCGGGGCGACCAGCGTGATCAGCGCGATCACCGCGGACTGCGGGTTGCCGGGCAGGCCGGCCAGGAAGCGGTAGCGGCCGTCCGGGCCGGGCACCCGGGCAAGCAGCATCGGGAAGCCGGGGCGGACCGCCACCGTGTTCACCACGTATTCGGCGCCCAGCTCGGCCAGCGCGGGGTGCAGGTGGTCGACCGGGCCGTTCATCGTGCCGCCGGTCGTGCAGACCACGTCCGCGATCGCCAGCGCTTCCCGGATCGCCGCCACGTGCGCTTCGAGCGTGTCCCGCACCGGGCCGCGCACCGCCGTCGGGCTGACGGTGGCGCCGTAGCGGCGCAGCCAGGCGGGCACCAGGGGGCTCAGCGAGTCGCGGACCCGGCCGGCTCCCGGCGGGCCGCTGGTGAGCAACTCGTCGCCGAAGACCAGCAGGGCCGCGCGCGGCTGCGGTCGCACCGGGATCGTGTCATAGCCGCAGGTCGCGGCCATGCCGAGCACCGCGGGGTCGATCGGGGTGCCGGCCGGCAGCAGCTCCTCGCCCTGCCGGGCCTCGTCGCCGGGCAGCCGCCATTCCGGCTGCGGGCGGGGGGTGCCACTCACCCGCCCGTCGGCGTCGCGGGTCGATTCCTCGACGCGGACCAGCGCTTCGGCGCCCTCGGGGACCATCGCGCCGGTGGCGATCTCCACGCAGGTGCCGTCGCCGGTCAGCGGCGGCGCCGTGCCGCCGGCCAGCACCCGGCCGGCCGGCCGCCAGGGCGCCGGGCCGCGGACGGCCCAGCCGTCGATGCTCGACGTCGGGAACGCGGGCAGGTCGGTCAGGGCGACGAGGGGCTCGCCGAGCGTGCGGCCGTCGGCGCCGGCCAGCGGCACGGTCTCGGCCGGGCCTGCGGCTGCCCGACCGGCTTCGTACGCGAAGGTGCGTGCCTTGTCCCAGTCGACGGGGAGGTTGTCTGCGCTCACTCCGAAAGCTTATGGTCGCCGCCGTCGATCTGGGCGACCGTGTGGACAAGGATCGGCCCCAGCACCGCCAGGCCGTCGCGGGCGCCGCCGGTCGAGCCGGGCAGGTTGACCACCAGCATGCGGCCGGCCACCCCGGCGAGCCCGCGGGACAACGCCGCCGTCGGCACCTTGTCCCTGCTGTAGGCGCGGATCGCCTCCGCGATGCCCGGCACCTCGAAGTCGAGCAGCGGCCGGGTCGCCTCGGGGGTCCGGTCGGTCGGAGTCACGCCTGTCCCGCCGCTGGTGAGCACCACCGCTATCCCATCCGCGCGGGCCGCCCGCAGCGCCTCGGCGACCGGCTCGCCGTCGGGCACGACGACCGGCTCCGGATCCACCTCGCAGCCGAGGTCGCGCAGCCCCGCCACCAGCAGGGGGCCGCTGGTGTCGGCATAGACGCCGGCCGCGGCGCGGTTTGAGGCGACGATGACGCGCGCGCGGATCACGGGCGGTCCACCGGGCGCAGCCAGTCGCCGGTCTTGCCGCCTTCTTTACGCAGCACCCGGACGGACTCGATGCTCGCCGCCGGGTCGACGGCCTTGACCATGTCGATGAGCGTGAGCCCGGCGGTGGCGACCGCGGTGAGCGCCTCCATCTCGACGCCGGTGCGGTCGGCCGTCCGGGTCGTCGCGGTGATCTCGACGCCGGTGTCGGTGATCCGCAGGTCGACGGTCACCCCGTGCAGCCCGATCGGGTGGCACAGCGGGATCAGGTCGGGGGTGCGCTTGGCACCCATGATCCCGGCTATCCGGGCGACCGCGAGCGCGTCGCCCTTGGGCAGGCCGTCCCCGCGCAGCAGGGCCACGACTTCCGGAGTCGTGCTGAGCCGGCCGGCCGCGACGGCCCGGCGCTCGGTCACCGACTTGGCGGAGACGTCGACCATCCGGGCTGCCCCGTCAGCGTCGACATGAGTCATTTTCGCTGCGTTCGTCACCCGTACAGCCTATCCAGCACCACCGCGGGACCCTATTAGCCGTGGAACATGTCGCTTCGTCAGCGATCACCAACGTTCCGTAGCCATTTTGTTTCGCAATCCGTTCCACGCGGTGAATTGGGCCATTGTGCGCTTTCCTCATGCGGACAAGGCAATGCCCTTCGAAGTAGATTGCACATCGGTCACACCCGTCCGCAGCAGGGCATTTATGGGTGTTTGACCCGAGGGCGGGGTCAGAAATCGTTGGTCACCGATTGACTGCGGAGCGTCATTCGCTCGCTACTCATTCGGTACAAAATTCTCGATACTCGCAATTCGTGAAACGAGCGACAAATCCTGCTTCCCCATTCCACGCTCAGTTCCTAGCCTGTTGCCAGGAACCACGAGTTCGGATCTGCCGAATTCGTTGCGGGCGGCGCTCACACAATGGCCACCGCGCATTCACGGGAGTGGGAGGTGTGCGATGCGTGAGATCGACTGGAGCTGAGCCCGAAGACCAACGACCGTCACTCAGGTGCACTGAGGCATTGACAGCGTGTACCGGCCTTGGGCCACCATGGGGACATGGGAAGTTCGCAGTGAACGACGCGAAGACCGACAGGCAGCTCCGGCTGTATGTCGGTCTCGTCGCGTTTGCGGGCCTGGGCTGCCTGATCTGGGCAGTCGGCCGCTTCCCGGCCATGACTCCCGGCGCGCTGCTGTACGCCGTGGCACTGAGCATCATCATCGCGTCGGCCAGCGGTCGCCTGATCGAGGTGCGGATCCGGGCCGACCACATCAACTTCACCTCGACCTCCGGTGCGATCCTCCTCGCGGTGGCTACCGTGCCGCTGCCGCTGACCGTGCTCTGCACGGCGCTCGGCGTGCTGATCGCCAAGGCCGCCCTGCGCGACCCAATCAAGATCACCTTCAACGTCACCAAGAACACGATCGCCGCCACCGCTGCTGCGGTCGCGGCCTACCTGGCCGGCGTCCGGCCGCCGCCCGACCTGACCTTCTCGGCCCAGCCGCTGCCCCGGCTCGTCGCCGCCCTCGTCCTGGCGGCCCTCGCGTACGCCGTCGTCGACGAACTACTCGGTCACACCGTGGTGGCGCTGGCGACCCAGACGTCCTGGCGGCAGTCGTTCACCCACAACTGGGACGTCGTCGCGATGATCCGGCTGATCAACGTCGCGATCGCCCTGGTCGTCGTGCTCGTGGTCCAGCAGGAGCCCCTGTTCATCGCGGCGATGGTGCCGGCGATGCTCGCCCTGCAGTTCGCGACGAAGAACCGCATCCGGCAACGCGCCGACCAGGAGGCCTGGCAACGCCTGGCGGCCAGCACGGACCAGCTCAACGTCACGGATCTGGCCGCCGTCCTGCACGCCGCGGTGACCCGGGCTCCGGAGCTCTTCTCCGCCGACGGCGCCGAGATCGAGCTACGCGACATCACCCCGCCCCGGCTGGTGCGGGGTTCAACGGGCCGGCTCACCTACCAGGGGCCGCCCGGCGGAGCTCCCGCCCGGACCGGGCCGGTCGTCGAGGCTGTCCTGCGAGGTTCGGACACCGCGGCCATCGGGGTGCTGCGACTGCTCTTCCGCAAGCCGGTCAAGCTGGACGAGTCCGAGGAATACAAGCTCCGCACCTTCGCCTCCTCGCTCTACACCGCGGTGCAGAACGCACGCGCCTACGCCGAGCTCAAGCGGATCAACGCCGAGAACGCGTACGCGGCCGCGCACGACCCGCTGACCGGCCTGGCCAACCGCCGCGAGCTGCTGGAGCAGGCGCGCGCGATCTTCGAGGCCCGGAACACCGACGGCATCTTCGCCCTGCTGCTGATCGACCTCAACCACTTCAAGGAGGTCAACGACACGCTCGGGCACACCGCCGGCGACGACGTGCTGCGCGAGGTCGCCAAGCGCCTGGAGCAGGCCACCACGCCCGGTGATCTGGTGGCAAGGCTCGGCGGCGACGAGTTCGCGCTGCTGCTCACCGGCCTGCCGACCCCCGCGGTCGCGACGCACCGGGCCACCGCCCTGCTCGACAGCCTGGAGCGGCCCATCGAGGTCGAGGGCATGCAGCTCACCGTCGAGGCGGCCGCCGGCATCGCCCTGGCCCCGGGCAGCGGCGGCGTCCAGGAGCTGATGCGCCGCGCCGACGTGGCGATGTACCAGGCGAAACGCGGCGGCCAGCGGATCGCGACCTATGCGCACGCGCGCGACACCGCCGACGTGGGCCGGCTCATGCTCGGCGGGGAGCTGCCCCGCGCCATGGCCGAGCACGAGTTCGTGGTCGACTTCCAGCCGATCGTCGATCTCGCCAGCGGCGAGGTGACGTCGGCGGAGGCGCTGGCCCGTTGGCACCACCCGCAACACGGCAACCTGACCCCGATGCAGTTCCTGCAGACCGTCGAGCGCACCGGGCAGCTGCCCGCTTTCGTGGACGCGGTGCTGGAGCAGTCGCTCACCGCGTACCGGATGTGGTTTGAGGCCGGCTTCGACCTGCCGGTGGCCGTCAACGTCTCACCCCGCAGCCTGCTCGACGAGACCTTCCCGGCGGCCGTGCTCGCCCAGCTCGCCCGGCACGGCGTGCCGGCGGACCGGCTGGTGCTCGAGCTGGCCGAGACGCTCACGCTCAGCCAGCTCGACGTCGTCGACCGGGCGCTCATCGAGCTGCGCGACGCCGGGGTGCGGCTGGCGCTCGACGACTTCGGCACCGGCGTGTCCTCACTCTCGGTGCTGTCCCGCCTCCCGGTGCATCAGCTCAAGATCGATCGCAAGTTCGTCCGGGCGGTCGAGACCTCCGCCGAGGCCACCTCCGTGATCCGCTCGACCGTGGACCTCGCGCGCAGCTTGCACCTGGCCGTCGTCGCCGAGGGCGTCGAGAGCGAACCGCAACGCCACGCGCTCTGGGAGCTCGGCTGCATAGCCGGCCAGGGCCACCTGTTCGCCCGGCCGATGCGCTCCGGCCGTATGCTGGCCACGCTGCAGCGCGGTTCCGGCGGACGGCCGGGCGCGCTGGCCGGGACGCTGCATCCGGCCGGGTCCGTCGTTCGGATGCCGCGACGCCGGGCGCCCGGGCAGGGGAGATCTTCTCTGCCACACTTGCCCGCGTGACCCTGCTCGCACGCCTCGACCGGGCCCGCGACGGCCTCGCCGCCGACTCCGCGCTCTACGGGCTGGCCGCCGTGTTCGCCCTCGTCACCGCGCTGACGTCGACGTTGCTGCCGCACCGGGCCTGGGGCGCGATCGCCGCCTGGGCCTACCTCGGCGCGTTCCTGGTCGTGCTGGTGCAGTTGGTGCTGCGGCGGCCGCGGTGGCGGCTGGGGCTGACATACCTCACCTGGGCCGGTGCGGCGATCCTGCCGCTGATCGTCCAGGCGGTGCAGCGCTCCGCTGGGCGCACCGGCCGGGCGCAGGAGGAAGTGCTGGTCGTCGAGCACATGGGCGAACGGCTGGCGAGCACCGGGACGCCGTACCTCGGGCCGGATGCGATCGCCGCGCTGCCGCCGGGTGAGCAGTTGCTGGGCTATGCGCCGTACCAGCCGGGCATGGCCGTCTTCGGCCTGCCGCGCGCGGCCTTCGGCGACGTCTGGTGGACCGACTCCCGGGTCTGGTTCGCGGTCGCGACGGCGGCTGCCCTGGTCGGAGCGGCCCGGTTGCTCGGGCAGTCCGGCAGCAGCCTGGTGCGGGCTGTGCAGTTCGCGACCGTCCTACCGATCTGCGCCCTGACCCTGGCCACGGGTGGCGACGACCTGCCGGTCCTAGCCCTGGCCCTGCTGGCCCTGGCCTGCTGTGCGAGCGGCCGCTACGGCGCCGCGGGGCTCGCGGTCGGCGCGGCCGCCGCCCTCAAGCTCTTCGCCTTCCCGGTCGTGGTCGTCCTCGCCGTGCTGGCCATCGCCACCGGCCACGGCCGGCGCTTCCTGCCCGGCGCCGTCGGCCTGCCGGTGTTGGCCCTGCTGCCCGCGTTCCTGGTCGACGGCGACGCGTTCGTCGAGAACGTGATCCGCTTTCCGCTCGGGCACGGCATCGTGACCAGCCCGGCCCAGTCGCCGTTCCCCGGCTACCTGATCGCCGAGGCGGTGCCGGGCGGTCGTTATGTCGCGATCGGGCTCCTGGTCGCGGTCGCCTTGGCGATCGCCGTCCTGCTCGTCCGGCGTCCGCCACGCACGGCCGCGACCGCCGCGCTCTTCTGCGGGTACGGCCTCCTGGCCGCGATCCTGCTGATGCCCACGACCCGCTTCGGCTACCTGCTGTACCCGCTCGCGCTGCTGGTCTGGGCACCCGCCCTCGGCGCAGTACTCAGCAGACCCACAGCAACTACGGCACCACACGATGACACGGCCTTGTACCGTTTGTGAGATGCAGATGACCTGTCCGAAGTGTCATGGCGAGATGCGGGTTTACGAGCGCAGCGGCGTCACGGTCGACCAGTGCACCGAGTGCCGTGGGATCTTCCTCGACCGCGGTGAGCTGGAAAAACTCTTCGAGGCCGAGGCCAACTGGAGCGGGCCGGGAGCGGCCGCCGCCGCCCCGCGGCCGGCGCAGGCCCCGCCCGCGCCGCAGCCGGGTGGCTACGCCCCGCCGCCCGCGCCGGCCCACGGTGGCGGCTATGCGTCACCGCCGCCGCCCGCGTACGGCCAGCCCGCATACCCCGCCGCAGCTCCCTACGGCGCCCAGCAGCCGCAGTATGCCGCCGGATACCACGGCCACTACCGCCAGCAGGGCCACCACGGGCACTACCGGGGCCGGAAGAAGCACAAGGGCTTCCTGAACGAGTTCTTCGGCTGAGCCCTCCGCTGTCCCGCCCGCCCCCACTGGATGCGGGCGGGCCAGCGGCGTGCCAAAGTGCTGGGTCATGGGACTTCCCGCGCCGGCCGTGCTCGCCGCGGCCCTGC
This sequence comes from Actinoplanes sp. ATCC 53533, assembly GCF_003947245.1. Classification (NCBI taxonomy): domain Bacteria; kingdom Bacillati; phylum Actinomycetota; class Actinomycetes; order Micromonosporales; family Micromonosporaceae; genus Actinoplanes; species Actinoplanes sp. ATCC 53533. Next base: position 16,546 of record NZ_QHHV01000040.1, read on the forward strand.
ACGCCGCGTATGCGGGCCTGACCTCGGTCGTCGACGACCTCGACGACTTCGACCTGCTGCTGCCGACCGGCTGCCGCGGCTGGACGATCTCCGACCTGCTGCTGCACCTGACCCTGGACCCGCAGCGGGCCCTGGTCGCGCTCGCCACCCCCGCGGCCGGGCCGCCGGACACCGACTTCGTCTCCTACTTCCGCTCGTTCCCCGGTTCCGGCGTTGCCGCCGAGGCCGTCGCGCACGCTCAGTGGGTGCGACGCACGGCCGCGGCCTTCGGCCGGCCGAAGAGCATCGTCGAGCTCTGGACCGAGACGGCACGGGCAACCGGGTACGCCGTCAGCAAAGCCGACCCGGCCGGCCTCATTCGCACGCAGAGCCTCGTGCTGGCGGTCCCCGACTTCGTGGCGACGCTGGTCACCGAGGCGGTGATCCACCACCTGGACATGATCGTGTCGCTGCCGGACGCGCCGGAGCCGCTGCCCGAGGCCGTGGCGGTCGCGCTATCCACCATGGATGGGCTGGCCGGGGCGGACGGGTTGCCGGTGCACTGGTCCGAGCGCGAGGCGCTGCTCAAGGGGTCGGGTCGGGAGGATCTCACGGCCGAGGACCGGCAGGTCCTGGGCGACCGCGCCGACCTCTTCCCGCTGCTGAGCTGACGACTCGCTCCCGGGCCTGGCGATCTACTGCCGCTACCAGCTGCCGTCGTCGCGGATGCGTTCCGCCGGGCCGTCGCCGGTCAGGAGGCTGAGCAGGGCCTCGTCCAGGGAATCGCCCAGGAACCATTCGCCGCCCTGGTCCAGCGCGAACACCCGGCCGCGCTCGTCGATCGCCACGATCGCGTCGCCTTTGGCCTCCACGCCGATCGGGAACAGCGCCGCCCCGATCACCTGGGCCAGCTCGCCCAGCACGTCGGCCGAGTGCGCCGCCGCCACGGGTTCGAGGTTGAGCCAGCGCACCCAGCGGCGCACCCCCGGGCCGCGCAGGCCGCAGAAGATGCCGGGGAAGTCCATGATCGCCGCCCGGGCCGCCGGGAACGGTTCGTGCCTGTATCGCAGGCCCGGCACGTTGACCACGTCGTCGATGATGCCGTCGGCCAGCACCTCGGCCACCACCGGCTGGGTCGGGCGCCAGCCCGCGTCGGCGAGCGCGCCGGCGACCTGGTCCGGGAAGCGGCCGGGCTGGGCGATGTTCTCCGAGTACGGCCGGAAGGGCTCCACGAACGCCAGATGCGACCAGGGCAGCAGCGCGAAGTCGACCAACGTCAGGATGCACGACTCGCACGGCCGCGCCACGGTGGCGCCCAGCGGGTCACCCCGGTCGCGGACGTAGTAGGCCTCGAAGTCGGCGGTGCGCAGCCAGGCCCGGGCCTCCTCCAGCGTCAGCGGCTCATCGCGCTGCCGGTCGGCCTCGTGCAGGGCGTCGGAGAGGGCGATCAGCTCGGCGTGGCGCTCGGTGCCGCGCACCGTGCGGGCCGGCTCCAGGCCCGCCAGGTAGGCCGCGACCAGCGGGTGGTGGTTGATCTGCTGGTCGCCCTTGGCGCCGCGGGCGATGAAGAGCCGCCCGTCGACGGTCAGGTGCGCGGCGGTGGTGGGAGTCGGCCGGCGGCGAGCGTTGCGGCGCAGCTCGACCTCGGGATCAACCGTGCGGCGCTGGGCGACGACGGCCGGCTGGTGCGAGCGGTAGAGGTCGGCGATCACGCTCGCGGGCACACCCGGGTAGGTGGACAGGACGCCCGTCTGCCGGTCGATGACCGTGCGGGCGCCGTCACCGGGGATCGGCAGGATGGTAGGCGGCTGCTTGGTCCAGACCACGAAACCGAGGTCGAACTCGGAGATCATGGGCAGGCACTCGTACCCCCGGCGCTCGGTCTCGACCCGCGCCCAGCCGGCAGCGATCTCCTCGGCGTCCTCCCGCGTAATCATTCTGAACCCCTGTCACCCCGCATCCGTGTGCGAGGTGAAACTACCGGAGCACGTCGCGTTGCGCCGCCCGGTAGGGTCACCTCGATCGAAGGTCGGGTGCCGGGGGAGGACGACCGTGGCGGACATGGCGGATCGCGATGCCAACCACGCGCTGCGCGCGCGCTTCGACGACGTGTTCGGGCAATACCAGCGGCTCCGGTCCGGCATGGACGACATGCAGCGGCGGCTGGCGGAGCTGCAGGTCAGCGCGGAGTCGGACGACGGGCTGATCCGCGCGACGGTGGGCCCCCGCGGCCAGCTGATCGACCTGCGGCTGGACCGCCGCATCTACCGTGACATGGACGCGGCCGAGCTGAGCCGCAAGATCGTCACCACCACGGAGCAGGCCGCCGCGCAGATGGCGGAGCAGGTCCAGCAGATGATGGCCGGCTACCTGCCGGCCGACTCGGGCCCGATGCAGTTCATCAAGGACAACGACTTCGGCTCGCTGCTGCGTCGCCAGGACGCGATCATGCGCGAGGCGGACGACAATGGCTGAGGAGCTCTGGCTCGACCCCGACCGGGTGGCCAGCGGCGGTCGCGACCTCGCGTCGGCCGGCAAGCAGCTGGGCACGGAACGGTCCGGCATCGGCGGCGAGGTGGCCTCGATGAGCAGCCAGCGCCCGTGGGGCAACGACGACATCGGCCAGACCTTCGAGAAGAACTACCGCCCGATCGAGCAGCAGGTGCTGCTGGCCTGGGAGAAACTCGGCCTGTACGTCGAGGGCCTGGGCGACGCGGTGGTCGATACGGTCCGTGCGGCCACCGAGTCGGACCAGCACGCAGCCGTACAGGTGGAGCGGACGTATAGGAAACGCTCGTGACGATCCTGCCCAGCCCCATCCCACACCCGCTCGACTACATGCCGTTCGACGTGCCCGGCTGGGCCTACGAGGCGCTCGAGTGGGTGGTCGGCTTCGACTGGCCGGAGGGCAACGAGAAGACGACGTGGGACGTCTCCGATCGCTGGTACGCGATCGCCCAGCGCCTGGCGGAGCCGCGCGAGGAGGCCTATCAGGCGGCCGGCGAGGTGCTCTCCGGGTACGGCGGAGCGGGCGCGCAGGCCTTCAAGGGCGCCTGGGACCAGCTCTCCGCGGACGAGAACGCGCCGCTCAACTCGCTCCTGGCGATCGCCGACGAGCTGGGCAAACTGGTCGAGGAGTGCGGCTGCGACATCGAGGGAGCCAAGCTCGAGGCCTGGATCGAGATCGGCCTCTTCCTGATCGAGCTGATCGGCATGGCGGTCGCCGTGGCGCTGACCCTGGGCGCGGCCTCCCCGGCGGCGGCCGGCCTGATCGCGGCGACCCGGCTGGCCATCCAGCAGATCTTCAAGCGGCTCATCGCGCAGCTCAGCAAGAAGGCGATCAAGAAGTCGCTGAAGGAGGCCGGCCAGCGGGCGGCCAGGCAGCTCACCACCAAGGCGGGCCTCAAGAATCTCGGCAAGGAAGCCTTCAGGGAGGGCTTCGACGAGATGAAGGAGGAGATCGCGACCAACGGCGCGATCCAGGCATACCAGAATTCCACCGGACGCGCGCACGGCTTCGACATGCAGGAGCTGGGCATGTCGGCGGCCGGAGGTTTCGCGGGCGGCTTCGCGGCGAGCGGGGCGAGCATCGGCAAGGGCGACCACGGCGGCGGCGGGCTGTTCCGCGGGATGGGCGCCGAGGTGCTGGGTGAGTTCGGCGGGGCGGCTGTCAGCGGTGACCTGCCAAGTCTGGAGAGCGTGGCGAAGTCGGCGACCTCGGGGGCCAGCGGGTCGCTGATCGCCGGAACCAAGTCGGGCTTCGCGGACGGACTGGCCGACCAGGTCGGCAACCTGACCGTGCCGAGTGGCGGGGCGGACCTTGGATCCGGTTCGTCGGCGGGGGACGGGACCGGGTCGGGGCCGTTGTCGCCGGTTTCCTCTCCGCCTTCCCCTTCCTCTCCGTCTTCCTCTTCCCCGTCCTCTTCGTCTTCGCCGTCCTCAGCGGTGCCGGGCGCTCCTTTGTCGGTTTCGTCCGATCCGACGTCATTCGCTAGTGGATCGAGTAACTCCACGGCCGGACCGGTGTCCGTTTCGTCAGATGGCGACTCGGCCTATCCGGCCCGGTCTTCGGATCCGACGTCAGTGACCTTCTCGGCTGCGACGGGGGACTCCGGCGGTTCCGTGGCCTCCCCCGGCGGGGTCAATCTGTCGAGCCTCGCGCCTCCGGTTGACGCCCCTCCGTCGTCGTCCTCGTTCAGCGGGGATTCGGGCATCGCGGGGGCTTCGGCGTCCGCTGGTGCTGTCACAACGGCAGGCTCCTCCGGGCCTTCTGGCGCTTCGGCCCCTGCCGGGTTCGCAGGGCCTGGGGGATTGGGCGGCACCGCCGGGCCCGGCACGCTCGCCGGTGCTGCTCCGCCTGCCGGACTTGCCGGATCTGCATCGCCCGCCGGACTTGCCGGATCTACGTCGCCTGCCGGCCTTGCCGGATCTGCATCGCCCGCCGGACTTGCCGGATCTACGTCGCCTGCCGGACTTGCCGGGGCCGGCGGTCCTTCCACGTCTCCTGGTTATGGCAGTGGCGGGTCCGTGTCCACTTCGGGCTCCGGTCCGGCTACGGCTGGGACGCCGGCGTCGGGCAGCAGTCCTCCCGCCGCGGGTGCGGCCCCCCGGTTCACCACGCCACCCGACGGACTCAGTCCCTGGTCTCCGTTCGGCACGGATTCGCCTAGCGCCTCCTCCCGAGGCCCTGGGACGGCTGCCGGGGTGGATCTCGGCTCACGCACCGGCGTTCCGACCGGCACCACGCCGGCGACCGGCCCGAACGTGTCCACGCCTGCCGGCGCCAACTCGTCGCTGCCCGGCATCAGGCCCAACGCATCCGCCCCAACCGGGATCGACCCCTCGCCCACCGATAGCAGGACGAAGCCAACCGGGCCCTCGCCAACTGGACTCTCGCCTACCGGGCCCTCGCCCACCGGACCTTCGCCCACCGGACTCTCGCCCACCGGACCTTCGCCCACCGGACCCTCGCCCACCGGACCCTCGCCCACCGGACCCTCGCCTACCGGACCGAGCCTGACGCCCCCCGGGACCACCACTCCTACCGGGACCAGCCCAAACCTCGTCCCACCGCAGACCAGCCCCGACCTCACCACCCAGGCCGGAACCCGCCCGAGCTCAACGCCGCCAGGGATCGAGCCGCGGGAGACGACACCTCCCGGGTCCACTCCGTCCGGGGCGGCGCCGGTGTCCGGTTCTGCTCGCGGCTCGGCTTCGGTTGAGGTCCCGCCGCCCGCCAGCGGGCTCGGCACCGGCGTGCTTCCCGGACGGTCCGATCCCGCTGGGCCCGCGCCGACTGCGCCCGCGCGGCCACCGCAGGTGCCCGGACCTCGGGACGGGGCTGTGGACGTACCCTCGCGGTCGACCGACCCGGCGGTTCTCGCAGCGGCCGGACCCGGCCGGGGTTTCCCGCCGCAGAGTGCGGCCGAGGCCGCCGCGGCAGCGCCCGAAGTGACCGACTATTTCCGGAACACGCAGCAGCTGCGCGAGGCCTACGCGACGTACCGCCGCCAGGACGTGATCGACGCGTTCGAGGGCAAGGCGGAGAGCGCGCGCCGCCGGGCCCGAAGCGCGCGGCGTTCCGCGCGGGTTGCGCGATTCCTCAAGTTCGACCCGCACATGGCCGCGTTCTTCCAGGCCAACGTCGACGTGGCGATCGCCGAGGCCGAGCGGGCTGAGGCACAGGCGGCCACGCTGAAGGATCCGGCATGGCGGCCACCGCCGGGAACCATCACCGACGTCGCGCCGCAGGACTGGCACCGGGCCAATGAGGACCGTGGCCTGCTGGCGCCCGGTGGGGTGTCGCTCGGCAACCGGTCGATGCTCACCGGCACCGATCACCCGCCGTCGATCGACGGCACCCGGCGCTACGGGACCAGGGCCGGCCTGCGGGAGCCGCTCGCCCAACACCAGATCGACCTGGAAAGCGCGGTGCCCCGCGACGGCAACGGCGATCCGGTACGCGGTGCCGACCCGCGCGCGCCATACTTCCAGCTGGTCAACGACGGTGGTTCGCAGGCCGACCCGACGCGCGGCATCAACTGCCAGGACTGCGTGCTGTCGTTCTTCGACACGTACGTGCACGGCCGGCCGCGGGTGTCGGCGCCGCGCACCTTCGACGCCTACGGCGAGGGCGACTCGACAAGGCCGCTGTACGGCGAGGACATCGGCCCGGAACGCGTCGAGCACGCGACCGGCGGCCGGTTCCAGTCACTGTGCCCGATCGTCGCGGGCGAACGCCCAGCGGTCGCCGGACAGCGAATCCAGCAGGCCCTGGGAGACGTGTCGGCGCAGCTGCTGGCGGGCGGCCACGGATCCTTCGCCTTCCTGGTAAACGCGTGGGAAGGCGGCTCGGCACACGCCTGGGCGGCGGTGAACCAGAACGGCCAGATCCTGTTCGTGGACCCGCAATCGGGCCGCGTCGCGCCCCCGGGCACCAGCCTGTACGGCCACCTGGGCCAGCCAGACGCAGCGAACGTGGTAGCGGTGGACGCCCTGGTCGTGGACGGCCGAGGCAACCCGATGCCATTCAACGGCAGGCCGGACGGGCTATGGCGCCCAAAGCAGACGACGCTGCCACCCCCGCCGCCACGACCCGCGCCGGTCTACTACTCGTCCGCCTACCAGCAGACGGCGCCTCAGCCCAACGTGTCGCCTGCGCCTTTCCCCGCCCCGGCGCCCCCAGTCCCACCTTCGCCCCCGGCCCCGCCTTCGCCAGGTCCTTCGCCTTCGCCAGGTCCTTCGCCTTCGCCGGTTCCTGCTCCTTCACCCGCGCCCGATCATTCGCACGGGCCTGACCTTTCGCACGTGCCCGACCTTTCGCACGGACCTGACCTTTCGCACGGGCCCGACCTTTCGCACGGACCTGACCTTTCGCACGGGCCCGACCTGTCCCCCACACCGGGGCCTTGGTCCGCACCTTCGCCGGCGCCTGAGCCCGCACCCGCACCGCCGCCCTGGTCCGCGCCTTTGCCCGCACCGCCTCCCTCGCCTGAGCCTGCGCCGTCGCCTCGGCCTACCCCCGCGCCCCAGCCTGCGCCGGATCTCCTCGATCACTCTCCGGCCCCCCGCGTCGAGTCGCCGGATGTGCTGCTGGCCGACGAACTCGGTCAGATCGGCCGAGCCGAGCCGGTTCCGCCGCTCGATCCGCGGCCAGGACCCGACCCCCGGCCCGACCAGACACCGCCCGTTCCGACGCCGGAACCCGAGCCGCCTGTCCCGCCGCAGCCCGCTCCGAAGCCGATTCCGTCGCCGCGCCCCCCGATCGACCGGATCGCCGAAGCGCTGGCACCGAGGCCCACGCCGGTGGACCGCATCGCGGAGGCGCTGGCGCCCCGCGACGATCTACAGCAATCCCGGTCGACGAACCACAGCCCCACGCGCGACGACGCGCCGCTGACCCGGACTGCGACGCCCGACCCCACCAGGGAATCCGCTGCGGCGCCGAACCTGGCCTCGGCCGATTCCTTGATCGACAAGGCCCTGGAGACCGGCACGCCGGACCGGAACCACCCGGCCGAGGTCGACCCCGAACGCGCCCAGCGGCTGGAACGGCAGCGGCAGACCGAGCACGATGCCCGGGAACGCAAGTCGTACCGCGAATACCAGGAACACGCGCGCTCCACGCATGAGGACAACCGGCGTGCCGAGTATTCGGACTATCTGCTCCGGATCGCCGACGGGCAGCGGGCCAAAGTGCTCGAACTCAGCATGCGGGCGGACGCCGCGTTCACCTCGGGTTCCGAGTTGCACGGCGAGCATTTCCGGGCCGAGGCGCGACGTACCAGCGAGGACGCCGACGACCTGGAGATCAAGGCCCGACAGGTACGAACCGGGGAGTTCGCGCCGGAGCGGGTCGAGGTCGAGTTGGCGGACTGGATCCGCATCAACGACGACGTCGGCACGCTGGCGATCGGCGGCGTCGACACCGGAGACCGGTCGGCACTGACCGGCGACGACGTTCCGCCGTCCGTCGACCACAGCCGACCGTACGGGAAACGTGGCGGGTTGCGCGCGCCTCTCGCCGTACATCAGGTTGATCTGGAAAATGCCATGCCGCGAGATGCGGACGGCCGGGTGGTGCGCCTGGCCGATCCCCGAGTGGGAGATTGGTTCGGGCTGGCGAACGATGGCGGCCCGGCCGCCGACCCGACCCGCGGCA
>NZ_QHHV01000410.1:0-3995 GCF_003947245.1 Actinoplanes sp. ATCC 53533
ACGTCGTCCCAGTCGATGAACTGCGGGAGCGGCGCCCACGGCGTGTGGCTGGAGACCAGCGGCATCTCGACGAACATCGGGTCGTGTTCCACGCCGTGCACGTTCTTCTCGAACCACGAGAGGGTGTACTGGTCCGGCTGCGGCGCCCAGCTGAAGGCCGGTCCCTGGTAGCCGGTGTTGCGGGAGTCGTAGACCTTGTCGTAGCCGTAGAAGTTGCCCTCCGGCCAGGCCCGGGTGGCGCCCGGCATGACGCTCATGGTGTCGAAGCCGGCCTTCTTGAAGGCCCCGGTCAGGGTGAGCCGGTTGCTCGACGTGAGGTTTCGGTAGCGGTTCTGCTTGTCGATCCACAGCCCGGACAGCAGCGTCGAGTGCGCCAGCCAGCTGCCGCCGCCCGCCGTGGGCGAGGCGAGCCAGCCGCTCTTGGTGACATAACCGGCCTTCTTCAGGGTCTCGGTGCCGTCGGCGAGCACCTCCGTCGTGCCCTTGTTGAGCGTGGGGTCCTCGATCGCCGAGCGGCCGTAGCTCTCCACGAAGAAGATCATCACGTCCTTGCCCCGCAGACCGGTGAGGAGCTGGTCACCGGGGGTGCTGGCGAACGCGTCGGTCAGCGCGAGCTTCTCGAACGCCTTCTCGTCGCGCAGGCCGGCCTTCACCGTGTGCGCCCGGTCCCAGACGTACATCGCCGTGCTGCGGGCGGCGACCGGGATGGTGCCGAACACCTGGACACCGATCATGAGCAGGACGACCCAGACGGCCGTGCCGGTCAAGGCGGTGCCGAAGGTGGCCCGGCGGTGCCGTTCGGCGAGCCGGGTGACCCGTACGGCAGCCCAGCTCATCCCGGCCAGGATGGCCAGGATCGCCAGGACCACGCCGATCAGCGCGCCGATCGCGCCGACCTGGCCGACGGAGTCCTTGAGGAACGACTGGGCGTCGTCGAGGAGCACCCAGTCCAGGACCGGGTCGAACGGGCGCGCCAGCGTCTTGCGGAAGCCGATGTCGGCGACCTTCTCGATGGTGATCACCGCGAGACCGGCGCCCAGGATGCCCGCGGTGATCTTCTTCCAGCGGCCGGGCAACAGCAGGACCAGCCCGATGGCGAGGAATCCCTCGATCGGCAGCCGAACGTAGGTGCCCGCCTGCTGGAACCGGCTGCCCACGTTCGGCATGATCAGCGCGACGAAGATCACCAGGACGGCCAGCACGGTGAGCGCATGCCCGACAACCGTCCGCAGGCGACCGCGCACCTTGGCCGGCTCGGCCCCGGCCGTCGACTCGGCCGACGATTCAGCCGTCGACTCAGCCTTCGACTCGGCCGTCACCTCGGGCTCCGTGGTGACCACGGGCTCCGCGTTCTCCGGCGACTCCGCTTGCGGAGCACGACGAAAACGGGCAGCGAGTGCTTCACGTACCGAACCAGACAAGACTTGGCCCTCCTCCGGGGACATCCCAACAGGGGAACGGATCTCGGCCGGATGTAGTTCAATCGGTGCTCGTGAACGCACCCGAGGGACCGGCTGGTCAGAGCTTCGTCCTGCACGATCACCGCAGGCCGGCCCCGCACTTCGACCTGCGGCTGGAGCAGGACGGAGTGCTGCGATCCTGGGCCCTGCCCCGAGGGCTGCCCACCGAACCGGCAGGTAACCGGCTCGCCGTCGCCGTGCCTGACCATGACCTGGATCACCTCACCTACACCGACGAGCACAAGTTCATCGCGGACATCGGCTGGTGGCAGGAGGAGGACCGGAACGACCGCCGGCTGCTGTTCACGCTGCACGGCCGGGACGGCGCCCGGCGCTACGCGCTGATCCACACGGGCGGAAAGAACTGGCTGGCCCATCTGACCAAGGACCAGCCGGCGGGCTGACCCACCCTCACCTTTTCCACAAGTTATCCACAAGCTGGAGGGCACCCCCACGTTGGTGATCCGCTCGGGTGGATACGGTTGGAGGCCGGGGCCGTAGGTCCCGACACCGAGGAACGGGAGTCTGCTCAGCCCATGCCCCCCGCTGACGATCTGCCCAGCATCCTGCACGGTGTCGCCCCGATCCTCGACCGGTGGAGTTATCTCGCCATCGCGGGTGTCATCGGGGTCGAGAGCTTCGGAGTCCCCGCGCCCGGGCAGACGATCATGATCGCCGCGGCGATCTACTCCAGCTGGGGGCGGCTGGACATCTTCGCCGTCGCCGCGATCTCCTTCATCGCCGCCGTGCTCGGCGACAACGTCGGCTACTGGATCGGTGTCCGCGGCGGACGGCGAGCCGTGCACCGCTTCGGCAAATACATCCTCATCACCCCGGCCCGGCTGGAACGCGCCGAGAAGTTCTTCGCCCGCCGGGGCAACCGGATCGTCGTGGCGGCCCGCTTCATCGACGGCCTGCGCCAGCTCAACGGCGTCATCGCCGGCATCACGGCGATGCCCTGGCGCACCTTCCTGATCTACAACACAATCGGTGCGGCGCTCTGGGTGGGCTGGTGGTGCACGGTCGCATACCTGCTCGGCACACACCTGGTCGAGATCATCGAACAGCTGCACAAATACATGTACTGGGCCATCGGCGCGGGCATGATCGTGGTCGGCACCTACATCTGGCTGCACCTGCGCCACATCCGCCGACGCCGCGCCCGGGCGGCCACCACGCCGGCCACCGTGGAAGACGCCCCAGCCTGACGATCGCCGAGCGCCATCCAGCTAAACCAAAAGGTGAAACCGGATGGGAGTAACAGCTGTGACCACAACCGCCCAACCGTTGAACCGGACCCGCGCAATTCGGTGAGCCGACCGCGGTAGCCGAGGTCGAGGATCTTCCAGTTGACCAGATGCGAGATGGCGCGTTCGACTGCGGCGCGCAGGCTGTTCAATGCCTTGTTGCAGCTCTTACGGACCTCGGTCAGTGGCCGGCCGGCGGTTCGCGGTACGGCGTCGACGGGCCGCAGCCCGGGTAACCCTTGTCAGCGAGCATGCCCGGCCCACCGTCGGCCAGCTGGACGGCCCACCGTTCGGCGAGCCCGGATGCCGCGAACGCGACACTGTCGTGCCGCGAGCCACCGATCGGGGTGCCGGTGTCAACCAGCCGGCCGTCGAGGTCCGCGATAGCCTGCACGTTCATACCGGAAAGCCGGTGCTTACCGGAGAACAGATCCGTCCGGTCGGCGCGTTCCCCAGTCGGCGCGCTCCCCAGTCGGCGCGCTCCCGGTCGGCGCGACGAAGCCGTCAAGCAGCACCGCACCCAGCCTGGCCCGCAGCACCGCCTGTGCCGCGACCGCAACCGTGGCCCTGCTCCACGAGCGACCCGCGAGACCGTCGACTGTGCACACCCGAACAGTTCCCCCGCGACGTCCTGCACGTTGTCGTCCCGCAGCAAGAACAAGGTCAGCACCACCGCCCGGTGCAGGTCCAGGACCTTGCAGCGGCCCTTCTTCGGCCGCCAATCACCCACAAGGGTGGACACCGTCAGAATCAGGCCTGTGAGTTGGTCCGGCCGCAGCCCGGTCATACGCTCCCTACGCGGCGGTCGTCCACCGGGGTACTCCTGAGTCCACACAACCCAGGCGAACCCTCACCGGGCGACCGCCGTTACGCATCGTCACCCTCACGCGGGACCACAACACCAGCCTCCACCGCGTTCTGAGTAGGGCTCCCGGTAACGGCAGAATTGACTTTGCTCTGCTGCCCTATTGGAAACACCTCCGCTCTGCTTCCCAATTGGAAACACCCTCCGCTCTGCTTCCCCATGGGAAACACCCCTTCGGCCGGCCCTCGGGCATCAACAGCGGAACCCGGATGCCTCCATCCGCTGTTTCCAATAGGGAAGGACCCTGTTGCCTAATTCTGTCTAGGCGGCGAGGGTGAGATCGAGTCTGCTCAGGTGGGTGGTTCGGGTGCGTTGGAGGGGTGTGTTTGGGCTGCCGCGCGTTTTCCGGACAGTGCTTTTAGCGTGTTTTCACGCCGCTAATGTGTTGTCCGTGCGTCCGCTGAGAATTTCGTACGGCGTCTT
>NZ_QHHV01000411.1:0-2486 GCF_003947245.1 Actinoplanes sp. ATCC 53533
GTTGCTCTCCATGTTGGGCCAGGACGGGGTAGTTATCGTCTCAGGGCCATGACGAGCTACGCCGGTGGGTGTGCCGCGCCCACCGGCGACGGCGCGTCCGTCATTCCATCGACCACTCCGGATGCATGGAGCGTGCGCTGGCGGTTGCGGAAGGTGAGTGCCTCGAAGGCGATGTCGCCGCCGAGCGGCGTGGCTGCGGCAAGGTCTCGTCAGCATGCTGAGGTTGTTCTTGCTGGTCAGTAGGACAGAAGAGCGGCGAGCGGAAACCGCCGTGCCGTGTCGGTGAGCGCGCCGGAGAACTCCGACAAAACATTGACACGACGCCGCCTCCACGCTGCTCACGCTCGACTTACGCTCCGTGAACGGCACTGTAGTGAGCAATAAGGCGATCGGGGGTCAAAGCGGGATGTCTCACCCGAGAACGGAAGCGAGTCCGGCTCGGCAGAAGACTGCGTCGCCTCGCCGGGTGGTAGATCGCCGCTGGAGTTGCGGCGCTCACCAGATCCGAAGCGTGCGCACGTTTCTTGCCATCGCCGGAGCGTCAACATGAGCACGACCGAATCCACACAGGCGCGAGAGGTGCGACGGCAGCTCGGTGGGCGGTTGGCCGTGCTACGCGACGCCGCCGGGTTGCGGCAACATGAGCTCGCATCGAAGGTCGGGTACGGCCGCAGCACGATCGGTAACGTCGAGATCGGAAGCCAGCGGGTCCCCCGACAGTTCTGGCTGGATTGCGATCGCGTCCTGGGAACCGGCGGGATCCTGACAGAGCACTACGACGCGATTGACGCTGCCGAACGTCGAGCCACGAAAGACCTGGTGCTGCGCTCGGGCAAGCCCGATGACCCGCCCGGTGTTGATCCTGCGATGGCGTTGCACTGGACCGGGATGCTCCATCTGCTGGCCGGCTCGCACAACATGTTCGGTCCGCGGCAGGTGCACGACGCCGCGTGCCGAGAGATGGCCGTGATCGGTCGCTATCGGCAGGAGGCGATCGGCGATGTCAAGACCGCGCTGCTCGCCGTCGAGGCACGATGGGCCGAATTCGCGTCCTGGACGGCTGACAACGTCGGCGACACGGCCGCCGCGGCCTACTGGCTGGAACGGGCTCTCCTCCTGGCGCGCAGGGCCGGCGACGCACCGATGGCGTCCTACGTGTTCATGCGACAGGCGCAGCAAGCGGCCGACCGCCTCGACGGTGCACGGGCGACCGCCCTCGCGGCGACCGCCGCGACCGCGTCCTTGACTGACCGCGACCGTGCGCTGTGTGCCGTACGCCAGGCCCAAGGGCACGCACTTCGCGGGGACCGTGACGCGTGCTCGTCAGCCCTCAAGACCGCCCACCGACTCGCGCTGCGCGCCGAACGCGTCCCCATCGACGACGACCCCGCCACGATCGGGCGACACTGCACCCACGCCTACATTCAAGCCCACGAAGGGTATTGCCTGCTCAGGCTCGGAAGAGGCGATGAAGCGGCACGCATGCTCGGCGCAGTCCTGGACGGCTGGCCCGCCGACTTCCGGCAGGACGAGGCGCTGATCAGGACCTGGCTGGCGATGTCCCATGCGCTGGTCAACCGGTTCGCGGAGGCCGGCGATCAGGCGAGTCGGGCGCTGGGCATCGCCGCCGCGACGTCGACCGCCCGCGCGATGCGTGTGCTGGGAGAAGTCGACGCCCGGCTCGCTCCGCACTCCCGCATCGCCGAGGTGGCCGGATTCCGGTCCGCCTTCGCGCTCGTCCGCTCGACGCGCAGAATGTGACCGTGGACCTGATCAGCGCAGCAACCAGCACCGACGAGGCGTCGCGGGCTGCCCGCGTGGCAGTTCTTCCAGTCGGGAGCTTCGAGCAGCATGGATCTCACCTGCCGCTCGCCACCGACACCATCGTCGCCGGCGCCATCGCGCAATCTGTCGCTGCGGCCTATGACCTGCTACTGCTGCCGCCAGTCACGATCGGTTGCTCGCACGAGCACGCCGGCTGGGCGGGCACAGTGAGCATCCGCTCATCAACGCTCGCCGCGATCGTCACCGACGTCGCCGAATCGCTGCGGCGCTCCGGTGTAGACCAGCTGGTCGTCGTGAACGGGCATGGCGGCAACTATGTCCTGTCGAACACTGTTCAGGAGGCAAATTCGGAGTCCCGTCGCATGGCGCTGTACCCGGGACGCGAGGACTGGGAAACGGCACGCCAGCAGGCCGGTCTGGTCAGCAGCGGCCACGACGACATGCATGCTGGCGAGATCGAGACCTCGTTGCTCCTGCATCTGTGTCCCGACCTGGTCCGTGACGGGTTCCAGGACGCCGACCATGTCGCCGAGCGGCCCGACCTCCTCGTGCTCGGCATGCGGGGATACACCTCCACCGGCGTGATCGGCAGCCCTTCGCAGGCCACAGCGGCCAAGGGCAAGGCGGTGCTGGAGAGCTTGACGGACTCCTTTGCCGGCACCCTCGCCGTCCTGCGCAACGGCCGGCGGAGTTGACACCTG
>NZ_QHHV01000412.1:0-1951 GCF_003947245.1 Actinoplanes sp. ATCC 53533
CAAGGACGCCATGGTCTGGCCGATGGTCGCGGCCGGCACCAGCAACGACGAGATCATGTTCGCCCGGGACGTGCGCCCGGCCTTCGACGAGGACGACCTGTGAACAGTATGAACAAGCACACCCTGTCCGTGCTCGTGGAGAACAAGCCCGGCGTGCTGGCCCGGGTGTCGGGTCTGTTCTCGCGGCGCAGCTTCAACATCGATTCGCTGGCGGTGGGCGAGACGGAGAACCCGGACGTTTCCCGCATTACGATCGTGGTCAACGCTGACTCCTCACCCCTGGAGCAGGTGACCAAACAGCTCAACAAGCTGGTGAACGTCCTGAAGATCGTCGAGCTGGACCCGCAGCAGTCGGTCCAGCGCGAGCTCCTGCTGGTCAAGGTGCGCGCCGACCGCACCGTGCGCGGGCAGGTGCTCGAGACGGTCGAGCTGTTCAGGGCGAAGGTGATCGACGTCGCGCCGGACACCCTCACGATCGAGGCGACCGGCAACCCCGACAAGCTGGACGCGCTGCTGCGCGACCTCGAGCCGTACGGGATCAAGGAAATGGTCCAGTCCGGGCTGGTCGCTATCGGCCGAGGCTCGCGCTCGATCACTACCGGCCCCGCTCTGCGCGCGGCCTGATCACTACCTTGGGCCCAGTCCCATCCGGCCGCCCCACCACCACCCTTAACTAGAAAAATGCTCCTTCTGAAAGGGAAGTCATGACCGCGGAAGTGTTCTACGACGACGACGCCGACCTGTCCATCATCCAGGGACGCAAGGTCGCCGTTATCGGGTACGGCAGCCAGGGCCACGCCCACTCGCTGTCGCTGCGCGACTCGGGCGTCGACGTGGTGGTCGGCCTGAAGGAGGGCTCCCAGAGCCGCGCCAAGGCCGAGGAGCAGGGCCTGAAGGTGCTCACGCCCGCCGAGGCGTCCGCCTGGGCCGACGTGATCATGGTGCTGGCGCCCGACACCGCGCAGCGGAAGATCTACGCCGAGTCGATCGAGCCGAGCCTGACCGCCGGCAAGGCGCTCTTCTTCGGCCACGGCCTCAACATCCGCTTCGAGCTGATCAAGCCGCCGGCGAACGTGGACGTGGCGATGGTCGCCCCCAAGGGCCCGGGTCACCTGGTCCGCCGCCAGTACGTGGACGGCAAGGGCGTGCCCGCGCTCATCGCGGTGGAGCAGGACGCCAGCGGTGGCGCCCAGGCGCTGGCGCTGTCGTACGCGAAGGCGATCGGCGGCACCCGGGCCGGCGTCATCAAGACCACGTTCAAGGAGGAGACGGAAACCGACCTCTTCGGCGAGCAGGCTGTCCTCTGCGGCGGTACGGCCGCACTCGTGCAGACCGGCTTCGAGGTGCTCACCGAGGCCGGCTACGCCCCGGAGATCGCCTACTTCGAGTGCCTGCACGAGCTGAAGCTGATCGTCGACCTGATGTACGAGGGCGGCATCTCCCGGATGCGGTACAGCATCTCGGACACCGCCGAGTTCGGTGACTACGTCAGCGGCCCCCGCGTGATCAACGCCGGGGTGAAGCAGGAGATGAAGAAGATCCTCGCCGAGATCCAGTCCGGCGAATTCACCAAGGCGCTTATCGCCGACGACGAGGCGGGTGGCCCGGCCCTGGCGCAATACCGCAAGGAAGGCGCCGAGCACCCCATCGAGGTCACCGGCAAGAAGCTGCGCGACATGATGAGCTGGGTCGACCGCCCGATCACCGAAACAGCCTGACGCTTATGGCCGGCAGACGCCGGGTCGCAGTGCCGCAAGGCGCCGCGATCCGGCGTTTTGCGTAGCCATTCGACTACTTGAAACATAGGCGTTACGTCCCGCTTACCAAACCGGCCGTCGACATCGAATTGTGCACTGTTCGGGCGCTCTGGAGTGGACAGCAGCAGGTAGATTCGCCGCATGCGACTGGCTGATTCTTTCCGGAGCGAGCGCTTCGGCGCGGTCCGGATTCA
>NZ_QHHV01000413.1:0-2179 GCF_003947245.1 Actinoplanes sp. ATCC 53533
CGCCGAAGCCGTCGACCTCGCCGAGTTCACCACCAACTACCGCACCATGGTCGAGTTGCTCACCACGAACTCCCGGCAGCTCATCTGCGTCGCCGAGACTCCCTTCGGCTGGGACGACGCTCTCGACATCCCCGCAGCGAACACCGCTCTGCAGCAATACAACCGGGTAGCCGCGCAGATCGCGGCATCCGCCGGTGCCACCTTTGTCGACGGGTGGCCGGCCTTCACGGCCACCGCTCGCCAACTCCCCGGTAACAACGGTTTGAGTCTGTGGAGCGATGGCGTCCACCTCTCCGAACACGGCGACGCGCTCCTACACGACCTCGTCGATGCCGACCTGCACGAGGTGGTCGCCCGGATGACGACCTACGCAATCCACGACCGCGACCACGCCGCCACCCTGTACCGGCCCCTGTTCGCCGACATCCGTCACCGCGCCGTGCTTCAACCAGCGACGCCATAGGCACCTCGCACTGTTGATCTCGACCGGGTCGCGATGAACGCAAAGGCGGAAGCGCACATGACGGACGACACCCGTTCCCCGCTCCACCGGCCGGTCGGTCACCATGCCGATCATGCTGGCGACGAGCACACCGCGACCGGGCCGAGACAGCAGACCGAAGGTAACGCGGCGGCCGGGCCGATCGAGACTGTCCTCCTCGACCGCGACGGCACACTGATCATCGACGTGCCATACAACGGTGATCCCTCACTTGTCGAAGCGATGCCCGCCGCTAGGTCCGCCCTTGATCGGCTCCGCGCCGCAGGGCTCACGCTCGGAGTGGTTACGAACCAATCCGGGCTCGCCCGAGGGCTGATCACCGAAGACCAGGTCGCGGCCGTCAACGCACGGGTCACAGCCCTGCTGGGGCCGTTTGCCACCTGGCAGATCTGCCCGCACGACGACGCAGCCCGGTGCCGTTGCCGCAAGCCGCGGCCCGGCCTCGTCCACGACGCCGCGGCGGCGCTCGGGGAAACACCCCGGCGCTGCGTCGTCCTGGGCGACCGTCTTCGTGACGTGGCGGCAGGATCGGCCGCCGGCGCCAGCGGGATTCTCATTCCCACCGCCAGCACACCGCATGCCGATATCCGGGCCGCGTCCACGGTCGCGGTGAGTCTGCATGCCGCAGCCGACCTAATTATCGCCCGGCGACAACCTCCGACCGGCAGACGGAACAGCAGGAGCCCCGACCGACTCAGCACCTATGCGGTCCTCTCGTGAGCAGCCCCGAGGCCTCCCAACTGGACGACCACCTCACCCGACTCACCAACGCCATGGCCGCCTTTAGGGCAACCGCCCCCGTCCTGGACAGCTGGGGCAATCACCTTGCCCGGCACCTCGGCCAAGGTGGACGGCTCCTCGTCGCGGGCAACGGCGGCAGCGCGACGACCGCGCAGCACCTCGCCGCCGAACTCGTCGGCAGGATGCGCGGCGAGCGGATGCCGCTGTCCGCGATCGCGCTCAGCGCGGACACCGCCGCGGTGACCGCGATCAGCAACGACTACGGATTCGAGGAAGTCTTCGCCCGGCAGGTCCGCGCGCATGGACGCGCCGATGATGTCCTGTTGGTCATGTCGACCAGCGGGCGCAGCCCCAACCTCGTCTCCGCGGTCGACGCGGCGAAGCAGATCGGCATGCGTACCTGGGCGATGACCGGGGCAGAACCCAACCCGATCGCCGGCGCCTGCGACGAAGCGTTGTGTTGCCCTTCGCCGCACCACCAAATCGTCCAGGAGCTGCACCTCATCGCCCTTCACCTCGTCTGTGAACGCCTGGACCGTACGCTTCCACAGGTCCTGGAAGCAGGTCCCCAGGACCACGAACGTCGCGAACCTGGTGACCACACGGCTGTGGCGACCCGCCCATTGCTGGTCGTCGTCGGTGACACCCTGCTAGACCGCGACATCGTTGGCTCAGTCCACCGCGTCACCCCGGACGCCCCAGCCCTGGTCCTGGACGAGAAGGCCACGACCAGCCGTCCCGGAGGAGCCGGCCTCGCCGCTCGGCTCGCGGCCGGTCGAGGCTTCGACGTCGCATTGATCACCGCGATTGCCGACGATTCCTCTGGAGCCCTTCTCAACGAACTTCTCACCAGCGCGGGTATCGAGGTCTACCCGCTGCCGCTACCCGGCGGCACTCCGGAGAAGATTCGAATGTGCGGCAACGGGCAGGTCCTTC
>NZ_QHHV01000414.1:0-3839 GCF_003947245.1 Actinoplanes sp. ATCC 53533
GCTGCGCGGATCCGGCACCACTGCCAACGCTCGCAGCAAACCGGCCTGTTCACCCTCGGTTACCGGGCGGACTGGCGTGTCGGAGGGGGTAGCAACTGCGGACAGTACCGGTATCGGGCATGCTGACATCGCGGGTGAGGTCCTCGAAGTGTCTGGAAGCGTGAGAACTCCCATGATCACCTAGGCGATCTCACCCGCCCCGGGCACCTCCACAGAGGTCAAACACCCCACGTCATCCCAGCTCAAGCCTGCAACCGCCGAACACGCAATGGCCCTGCCGTTGCTGGCGCCTGAGAATCGCCACGCCAATGCCGGCCGGCGGTCGAGCCGCACACCATCCACGCCGACCGCGGCGGCTCGATGACCTCAAAGCGGTGTCGGAAATGCTCGTCGACCTCGGCGTTCTGAGTTCACTCCCGGCCTCGAACTTCGAACGACAACCCGTATTCCGAAGCCCAGTTCAAACCATGAAATACATGCCCGACTTCCCAGACCGGCTCGACTCCCTCGCCGACGACCGCGCGTTCTGCGATGAATTCTTCACTGCCTATAACGACGAACACCGCCATTCCGGGATCGGCTGGCACACCCCGACTTCCGTGCACTACGGCACCGCCGACCAGATCCGTCGACACCGCCAGACCACCTTGGACACCGCCTACACGGCACACCCCGACCGGTTCACCCGTCGGCCGCGCGCCCCAGGTGCCCGAGAAAGCCTGGATCAACCAGCCAACAACGCCGGCCCCAAACCGTCTCAATTTGACCTGACAAATACCGCTTGGCATCACTGCTTCTGCCGCGGATGCCAAGCGACGCCCTGGACATGGCCGCTGACTTCAGTGACGCCGTTGACGTGCCGGATGACGTGCCGGCCCATGTCATCGAGGAGATCACCCGCCGTGCCCCGGGGTTCCGCGGCTGGCAACAAGAGTCATGGCTCTATCACTGCGGTGATGGCGCAGCTTTTCTCGGTCCAACTTGCGCCGCCTGGATCGGGAGGGCGAGCCGACTGCATGCCTGTTCCAGTGTCTGCACTGCGGCACTCACCTGGCGTAGTGGGACATCAACTGACGCCGCTCGATGAATCCCTGCCGCGCTCTCGCCAACCGCAGCATGTGCCCACCAGGAAGTCGACCGTTGCTGCCTGTAGCGCGCCACTCGCGACAGATGAGTTAAGCGAATGACTGGCTGGCGAACACCAATGACGACTTGGCCTGAGTCTGCTGCAAGTCAGATCGGTTTACTCGCCGGAAGGTCGCGTAGCGAGTTTGATGCGTTGCGGGAAAAAAATCAGAAGGGCGATGAAATCCACACTCAAAAGGAGTGTCAGCAATGTGTCTGACGGCTGATAGTCGACCCCCAATAGGGGGAATGCCAGGGAGCTTGCCCCGGCTGCGAATGTGGCCAGGAGAACGATTACAGCGGGCAGCATGGGGCTGACTTCCGCGCCCAGGATCGTCGGGCCGAATCTCCGCACTCGAATCGAGGCGAATGACCCGACTACGAGTACCGCGATCAAGGCGAGGCCGACGACGACTGGTGTCACAAGCGGTGGGCGATCTTCGCATCCTGGACCGCAGCGGAGGCTCACCGCAGTCATCGCCGCCATCGTGACGTAGCAGAAAACCCAGACCGGGCCACCAGCGGCCACCACGTACATGCTGATGCGACTGATGATCCTTAGCGCAGGGCGCTGGCGAAAAATGATCGCCAAGGCGTAGAACAGCAGTAGAACGGACATGCCGAACGGGAGGCCGTAGATGATTGTCGCCAGCGAGGCACTCCCTATCGAGTTCGGAGCACCCGCTAACACGGCATACGAGGCAGCGCAGAGTATGAGTGCAGCAACGGCGGCGGTCAGGTTGGCGATAACCACTTGATCCCCGGCATCGCGAACCTCCTTGCTTGCACGCGTTACGTACAACAGTAAAGCCGCGAATGCGATACCGGCGAGGACGCCGGCAAGCTGCGAGTAGAGGCCCGAAGTGGTGGCGCCATCGAACGACTCGGTTGCCGCGTGCCAGGTCATGGACAGCCTTTCGTTGCGCGCCTCAACGGCAATACGGTAAGCCCATCACCCAAATGGGTGAAGCGCCGGACCCTGCGCTCTTCTTGGCATGATCGAGTGCGCTAAATTTGGCAGATGAATCGTTCTGTCAGGCGAGCGCCCGGTCGACCCCGGTTGTGACCGAGGTCCGCTCGACCGCCTGATGGGTAATCTTGCCGGGGCGCCGGCCGCAGGTTGCGGCGCCAGGTGACGGCGCTGATTCCCCGTCACCTACTGCGTGATCCATGCGTGATCGACGGTCCTGGCGTGGGCCAACTCTGCCTGGCACTGGCCGACAGGAACCCGGGTCCAGCAACGCAATGAAGCAGTAGATTCCGGTACAGAACGGCATGGTTAACCACAGGGCGGCGCGGCCAGCAGTGGACTCTTAATCCGCGGGTTGTAGGTTCAAGTCCTACGCGGCGCACTTGTGATCATGGCTCTGACCATTCCTTTTACGCCTGGTCGGGGCCATCTTTTTGTCCCTTGTGGACGAATGAGTGATCCATGCGTGATCTGGAGACGCTGACACCCTGTACCGTTCGGAGACCCGGTTTCGGCTACGCAGCCTGGGAATACTCGTTGATCAACCCGTTGAGGACGCTCCTGCGGCGTACCCGCACGGTGGCCAGGTCCGTGACAAGGACGGGAGACGTCTCCCGGGCTGGTGGACGTTGCGCGCGGCCTTGATGCGGCCGGTGCTCGTTGTAGTGCCGGACGTATTCGTCGAGCGTGGCGAGCAGGTGCCGCGGGTTGTAGAACAGCATCCGTGCTGGACGCGATCCGGTAGCCCAGCCCGACCAGCTCACCCTGGATCCGTCGGCAGCCCCAGGTCGGGTTCTCCGCGGCCAGGCGTAGCACCAACGCCCGGATCTCGGCTCGTACCGCAGGCCGGCCCGGCCGGCTCGGGTAGGTCCAGCTGCGGGTGACCAGGCGGCGATGCCAGCGCAGCAACGTGGCCGGGGCGACAAAGAACGCCGCCCACCGCGGCCGCGGCAGTAGCCGGGACAACGCGGCAAGCACCGCCCGATCAGCAGGCTCAAGATCGGGACGATGGACCTGGCGGCGCAGCACCGCGACCTGATGCCGCAGCACCAGGATCTCCACCTCGTTAGCGCGATCGGCACGTAGTACCAGGATCGCCAGGTGCAGCAACTGACGCAGAACCAGATATCCGAACGACAGGATCATGACGTCAACCCGACCACGACAGCTGCAAAGGCACCGGACAAAACCGCACGTCAGACCCCCGCCGCCGGGATTTCGAACGCTACAAGCACGATGACAGCTGACCGTGCAACGTCCGCTGATCGACACGGCTATGCGCCAAGCTGGCGGCCTGCGCGAGCCACATGTTCGGTGCATCCGCTCTCTACGAGCCCACCGTCATCTCACTCCGGTCGCGAGGCGGTCCGCATCGAGGCGCGTCGTGGCGTCCGTCTGGCGTACAGGGAATCGGGCGAGACGCGTCACGTGGCTGGTATGCGATTTTCGCGGCGGATGACCAGCCGCAGGCCCGACCAGATCTCGTTGATCGCGCATACCTTGTTGTCGACCAACCCGGTCGGCAACGCGACTTCACGGACGACGTCCTCGGTGACGTCCGTGGACACCTTCGACGCTCGCTTCGGCCAGGCGACCCAGAAGCCGCCGTCCTGGGCCATGCCGCGCCTGACCTCTTCGAGGTGGGCCTGCAACTCGTGGCGTTCGGTCACGAACAGCACGATCACGTCGGTCGGCACGTCGGCAGCCAGGCCGGGCCGGATGACGACACCGTCGGGCAGGCCAT
>NZ_QHHV01000415.1:0-2690 GCF_003947245.1 Actinoplanes sp. ATCC 53533
GGTGTCCGGAGTGGACATCGGCACCCGCCACAACGCCTTGCCGTGCGACGGATTCCGGAGTCCTAGAGCCCACCAGCCGCCGTCGTCGGCGAGCCCGAGCACGGCGTCGCCCTCGTCGAGCCGTTGAACGGCGTCGGCCAGCAGCCCGGCGCTGATCTGCGGGGTGTCCATGCCGATCAACAGGCTCCCCACGCCGTCCAGCCGGGTGTCGGCATAGGCGTGGACCAGGCGTTCGCCGAGGGTCACGCCCCGCTGGGCCGTCCGGTGCCAGCCGGGCGGTGCCGGATGGTCGCCGTCGACGACGAGGCAGCGACGCGTGGCCGGCGCGGCGGTGACGGCGGCCACGGTGTCCGCGAGCGCGGCGGCGGCGACCACGGCGGCCTGGCCGGGAGTGCACGGCGGGCAGAGCCTGGTCTTGACCCGTCCCGGCACCGGCGTCTTGGCCAGCACGAGCACCTGGACGCTCATCGGGCGAGCACCGCGCTCATGTCGCGGATCGCGCGGGCGGTGCCGCGCACCGTGCCGGTGACCTTCGACGTGGTGCCCGCGGTCCGCCGCCGGTAGGCCACATCGACCTCGATGGCCTCCCAGCTGGCCCGGGCGGCGGCGATCAGCAGCTCGAGGGGATAGCCGAACTGGCGGTCCCGCAGGCCGAGGGCGAGCAGATCGTCGCGGCGGGCGGCGCGCATCGGCCCGATGTCGTGCACCCGCAGGCCGCGTGACGGCCAGGCTGACACCGATGCGGATGCCATCGATACGTCACCGGTCGGCAGGCACTCGTCGACCGGCCTCCGTCGCCCACATCAACGGCGCGAAGCCGACGGCGAAGCCCGCCATCGTGACCACCCCGCGTGGCCAGAAGATGTGGCTGTCGACGAATGACCAGCCGGCGGACACCAGAACGACGCCGCCTGGCACCACCCGTATGCCGTGCGACGGCTGCGACCGCTACCTGGAGCAGATCCGCACCACCGTGGGCGCTCTCGGCGGTCTGCCCGGCAGAGCCTGGCGCCCGAGGCCGGCGATCGGCTGCTGGCCGCGTTCCGCGACTGGCCGGCTGGCTGAACAATGTCCGCGAATGGGAGGAAACGATGGCATATCAATCGCGCGGGGCGGCCTGGGCTGTGCGGTTGGCGCACCTCGCTATGGCGGCCTCGTCGGCCGGTGACGGCGGCGCGGATCCGGTCACCGCCGCATTACCGGCCCTGCGGTCAATCGAGATTCAGGGCCGTCACTGCGATGTTTCGATCAGTCGTTTCAGCGTGGCGAGGTCCTTGGCGTTGGCTCGGCGCATCGCCGCCGCCATCATCGGCGCGCCGAGGCTCGCGAAGCCGCTGGGCTCGCCCCGGTTACGCAGCGTCATCCGGGTCGCGTCGTCGCCGTGCGGCTGCCAGGTGTAGGTGGTCTCCATCGGGAACGGTCCCTGCGCGGTGCGCATGACCAACCGCTCGCCGGGCACGAACTCGACGACCTCATAGGTGTAGGCGAGCCGGCGGCCGAGGAAGTGCGCGACGAATTTCATGCGAGACCCGACCGTGACCGGTGGCGGCGTCAGCCACTCGACCGTCTGGATATTGACGTACCACGCGGGCGCGTTCGACGGGTCACCGGCGTACGCGGCGACCCGCGGCGCGGGCGCGTTGATCACGATCTCGGACGACACGTCGACGGCCATCCGCCGATTGTCCACCGGACGCGGGAGTTGCGGCACCGGAACCGCCCGGGCCAGGACAATGGGACGGATCGGCGCGGCGAACGGAGACCCAGGATGGGTGCGAACGGCAGCGGAAACCGCAGACGATCCGTGGCGGCTGACCACCGCGCCGGGCAAGGGCGAGTACCAGGTGTGGCGTGACGAATCGGCCGATCCGCCGGCCCTGGTCTGCCAGGTCGGCAGCACCCAGCTCCGGTCTGCAGGCGATACTGATCGCGCTGCTGGAGGAACTCGGCCTGGCCGAACTCACCCACGACGCCCGCAACTACCGGATCCGCGCCCGCTGACCGCCGCCGGCCCCAGCACCCGGCGCAGTTCGCCCACCTCGGGTGCGAGACGCCGGATCAGGTCGCGGATCTCGTCGTTGACCGGCGGGCCGGCCGGTCTTGCGTGGATGGGGCGGCGAAGCAGGAGTCGGTCAGGTCGCGCAGTGGCCGAGGTCGGCCGATGAGGTACCCCTGAACCGCGTCACACCCGAGTGCGGCTAGCCGGTCGAGCTGTGCGGGGCTTTCGACCCCCTCCGCGATGACCTGCATGTCGAGCGCGTGTCCTATGCCGACGACAGCGCCGACGATGGCGCCGCTCGACTCGTCCACGTCGAGGGCAGATACGAACGACCGGTCGATCTTCAGAGATTGCGCCGGGATCTGACGGAGGTAGGACAACGACGAGTAGCCGGTCCCGAAGTCGTCGATGGCCAGTTGAACGCCGAGCGCACGAAGCCAACGCAGGCTGGCCGCGGTTGTCGCGTTGTCGGCCGCAAGTG
Source organism: Actinoplanes sp. ATCC 53533 (assembly GCF_003947245.1). Taxonomy (NCBI): domain Bacteria; kingdom Bacillati; phylum Actinomycetota; class Actinomycetes; order Micromonosporales; family Micromonosporaceae; genus Actinoplanes; species Actinoplanes sp. ATCC 53533. Next base: position 2,481 of record NZ_QHHV01000415.1, read on the forward strand.
TGGTCTCGGTCAGTTCCATGACGAGTTGGTCGGGCCGCAGTCCGGTGCTCTGCAGAGCGTTGCTCACGGTGTCGACGATGCCTGGGTGCCGAAGATCGCGGGCCGAAAGATTTACCGACAGCGTCAGCTCACGGTATTTCGAGGCGGTGAACTCCTCGCACGCGCGCTTGACCACCCAGGCGTCGATGGCGGTGATCAGTTGGCTTTCCT
>NZ_QHHV01000416.1:0-3411 GCF_003947245.1 Actinoplanes sp. ATCC 53533
TTGTCGGCGGTGCCGGCGGTGTGAGGTCGGCGGTGAACTCACACGTCCCGGACCAGGCGCCATGGTCGGTACCGTCCCAGGTACGCGACTGCCAGACGTAAGTGGTGTTGTCCGCGAGCCGGCCGGCCGGGATCGCCTTGGACACCGGTGACGGGTTACCGGACGACTGCGCGATCTTGTTCGACTCGCTGCGGGCGCCGCCTGCGGGCCACCAGTAGAAGTCGGTGGTGAGCGACTGCTGGCTGGTATCCGGGTCGGACTGCTTGGCCGACATGAAGGGCACGTTGGTCAGCGCATACGGCCGAGAGGCTCCGGTCGCGCAGGCCTTGCCGTCCGACTTACGGTCGCCAGGGGCGTTCGGCTTCGTGTTGTACGTGATCGCCAGCTTGGGCGACGAATGGTTGAACCGCTTCCACTGGTTCTTGGTACCCTCGTCGATCGCCTTAAGCCCGACGGTCATCGTGGTCGACTTGTTCGAGTGCGCGACCATCCCGGTGACCGGGAACTCGATCCCGCCAGGGCCGGAACAGCCGTGGATCGAGCCGAGCTTGCGATTGGCGGCTGTCGTCGCCGTCCACGCCTTGTACCAGGTGGGCTGTTTGTCCCAGGTGGTCTTGTTGGAGATGGCACCGGTGAGCCACAGCTTCGCGTTGGACTTGGGGCCGCAGGTCCAGGCATGGCGCTGCTCGATACGGAACTTCGCGTCGAGGATGTGCGTGCCCTTGACCTTGGAGATGTCCATCCGGAACAACGACCGCACGATGTGATCACTGCACCCGGAACAGTCCTCGGTACGACCCACGCCAGCCGACCCGAAGTTCTTACCGTCGGTCAGCGCCGCCGAGTTCTTCCAGAAACTCTTGGTCTTATATTTACTCCACACCGATGTCCACGAGCTACCGGAGACGCTGCCTGTCCAGGCCGGGTCGATATGGATCGGCAGCGTGGCGTTCGGATCCGTGAGCAGCTTCTGATCCGGGATCAGGGTCATCGAGCCGGGCGCCAGCGACACTTTCATGACCGAGCGACGGACCCGCTCGGCCGTAGCCGCGCCCTTGACCGGCCCGGACTCCTTCGCGTCTTTGGCAGGCGCCGCGGGCGTCGCCCCGGACTTCTGCTGCTTCGCCGGCGGCCGAATCTCGTCCACTGCGGCAGGTGCCTCGTCGCCGCTCTCCGCACTCTCCGAGGAGTCCCACATCATCGGCGCCGGCGAGGTGAAGACCTCAGCGCCCTTGCTGTCGCGTGCGACGAGTCCACCGCCCACCGCGGTACCGACGGTGACGCCCTCGGTAGCCACGCCGAACTTCAGTGCGGCCAGCTTGGGATTACGAGTCGCCGCACGCGAACGGACGACGAGTTCCTCGGTGAAACCGACACTCTGCGCGGTCACCTTGAGGTCAACATCGGGCAGCACGTCGCGGTACGTCGCCGTGTCACCGACAACGACCGGCTTGGGCAGGTCACCGGGCCAGGACACGGCCAACTCCTTGGCGCCGTCCCGAAGCCGCGCAAGCGGACCGTCTCCTCCGGCGGAGAACGTCAGTGGCAGGGCAGACGACCGCGGTGCGACACCGTCCGCGGTGACCTTGAGGTTCGTATCGATCGGCACCCAAGACTTGCCCTTACGCACCCGGACCGGCTCGATGCCAAGCTCAACGGTTTGCGAGCCGTCAGTGTTTGCCCAGGTCTGCGAAACCTCGGTGCGCTCCGAAAGGATCTCGACCGGCTTGCCGCAAGTGGCCGCAACCCGATGTGCGGCTGAGCCGTTCGGCGCCTCGGCGGCACAAACCGGCGCAGGCGCCGCAACGGCCGGCGACGGCGGCCGAACGACGATCGAGACAGCGAAGATCATTGTTGCGGCGACCAGAACGGAGGCCGCAGCGCGGACCGGGCTGATAGAAGGCAGCATGGAATGACGAACGCCCGGCATAGAAATCCCCCGTTGTGCGAGCGAAGCTGTGAGTTACCCTAGAGTCACAATTAGATAGAGATCAATAAGTGTGATGTTCCTCGATATTTCTTGCTTTGGATCCACAGTGGTGGAAGAATCCGTCTTCGCTTGAACGAAGCTTGACCTGGCACTCGGCAATGTCCACGCGCGGAGCGCGGAGGTCGTGCACTCAGCTGTCTCGACGGCTGAACTCTTCACGGCACGGTCGGGTAGCGACGGCGCATTGTTGCGCCGTCACCCAGAACCGTCTTGCAACTCGTCGCGGCACACGGCCCAGGCAATCCACCTGGGCGACTTCAGGAGTGCAGAAATGCCGGGTCCTGCCGTGCGCCGGGACCGGACAGGCGCCGCGCTGCCTGCGGAGCAGGTCCAGGGTTCCCGCAAGCTTCCGTTCGATCCCTGGAGTGATCGACGTGCGATCGAAAATACGATGGGCAATCCACAGGGGCGCTGACTGCAGGTTACGGGCCAGGTGATGGCGTGCCGATGATCCCACCCCCACCACTGCGTGATCCATGCGTGATCGATGGTCCTGGCGTGGGCCAACCCTGCCTGGCACTGGCCGACAGGAACCCGGGTTTGACAAGGCGACGAAGCATGAGATTCCGGCACAGAGCGGCACAGCAACGTACCCGGCGGCACGGCCACCAGTGGACTCTTTGTCCGCTGGCTCGATCAGCTCGTGACGACCGAGAGTGGTTAGTGTCTTCTTGTGTCGAGTCGTGCTGGGCGGCGAGCACGCAGCGAGCCCGAGTAGCGAGGCCGAGCGCTCGGCGGGTCGACGTTGGTGCAGGTGACGGCGTTGTCGGCCATCCGGTGGCGGCTCGTCGCCCGCGGACTTAACGTCCGACAGCGTCGACGGGCTGCTATGGATTGATGGTTCCCATGGCATTGGAGGAGCATGACCCTGACTACGGAACTGGCCGATCCGGAGTCACCGGCATCCCGGTTCCTCCGCGACTCGTTTCCGGCGAGGGACGCCCTCGTCGCCGTCTGGAACGCGCAGGTGCAGCGGCTGCCTCCGGTCGTGACCGGGCTTGATAGCGGCGTGCGAGCTGCGGTTGGTGGTGCCATCGAGTGGGCCATCGGTCTCGACCTGGCCGACACAGTCCCCTACGCCGATATATTCGACATGGTTGCTCGCGAGGAAGCCGCACGTGTCCTGCAGGCCGCCGGTCTCCAACCAGTAGTTGGGAGCAGTGCCGACGGCGGGCTCGGAGTGTGGCGACGGCCGGGGAACTGGGTGCCGCCTGAGCCCGCGTCCGAACTCCTTCGTAATGCGTGGATGCTCTGCCAGTACGCCGGCATTCTACGAGGGCTGAAGGCCCCAGACGCTGAACAGTGGCGGCGGTCCTACCACCTATGGCTGACCATGCTCGGGAACCAGGGCCCAAGTCCTGACGTCGTAGAGGCGTTGGAGACGCTGTGGCACACCTATGTCACCCGCGGTCATCCAGCCA
>NZ_QHHV01000417.1:0-2308 GCF_003947245.1 Actinoplanes sp. ATCC 53533
CAGACGAGGACAACCTCGTGCGACACCGCGTCGTCGGCGCCGAGCAGACGCCGCAAAGCTAGCACGTACACAGCGGATTGGGTGGCTGCGGCGGCGACCTTGCCGCCGTCGGCCTGGTCGTCGATGACGGCGAAGGACTTGATCTCGACGACGTGGAATTTGCCGTTGTGGTGGAACGCCACCAAGTCAGGCTCAAGGTAGACGGTGTTACCACCGACGTCGAGGGTCAGCAGAGGATGGTCGAAGAACGTCGACTCGCCGTCGGCGGCCGCGCCGGTCAGCTTCTGCCGAGACCGGATGTGCCGCATCTCCTGGCTGGTGTTTCCACCGACCTCTTCCAGATCGGTCTGGCCGACCTCGTTCAGCTCCAGTCCGAGGGTCTCCCGGAGCAACCGGATCAGCTCGGCAAACGCGTTCGCCTTGACCTGGGCCTCGAAGGCGTTGCCGCGAGTGATCGCAAACTGCGATTGACCGAACTTGGCCGGAAACCCGACGTGCCGGGCCAACTGCTCCTTGTCCACGCCGGCGGCGTCGAGCACAGCGCGGCGGGCACAACCGGGGTTGCCGGTCAACGCGGCGACGGTTCGCGCATTGTGGCGTTTCGCAGGGACTGCTCCGCGGAGGCGGCGCAGTCGGTCGGAAGTGTCGTTGTCCATCTGGTCGTCCTTCGCGGAAGACGAGTGTTACCGGGGGTGGGTCTCAGGACCCGGTGGAGGCAATACCGCGCAGGCGGTTGCCGAAGAGTTGCTCGACGTCCGACAGCTCACGGGCTCGTTTCGCGGCCGCTTCGCGGTGCGACCGATCGGCGTCCCGATGAATGTCTAGTTCGGCTTCCGCGGCTTCGGCGACGGCCGCGGGCGTCATGGCGGTGGCGCTGGCCGCGGCGCCGGGGATGTTGGCGGCGAAGCGCCACAACAGCCGCCGCGCATCGGTGCCCGGATCGGGGATCCGGTCCAGGTGCCTGGCGAGGCGGATCGCCGAAATGAGGAAATCGACCCGCGGGCTCAACGGCCCGATCACCCGGGTGGCCATCGGCCAGGTGGAGACCGCCAGCAGGCCGCGGGCCGGCGCCAGCAGGTCGGCGGTCAGGGCGGGGCACAGATAGTACGGCCGGGAATGCGGCGCGGTCCGGAAGGAGCGCTCCTCGTCACGGCGCAGGCTGGTCAGCCGGGCCGGGATCATCTCGCCGACGTGAAAAGCCTCGTGTACGGCGATGATCAATCTCGGTGCGGCCGCGGCGCCGAGCAAGGTCAACGCCTGGTGTACCTGCTCCCGCAGCGGCAGCAGTGGTCCGGCTTGCCGCGGAACCGGCTTGACCGGCCGTTCAGCCTGGTCGGCGAGGTCGTCCAGGGCCTCGTCCCACTCGTCCTCAAGCCGTCGCAGTTCCTTGCGCAACTCTCGCGCGCGGTCTCGCTCTCCGGCCGTCACCGCCTTGCGGACGGCGGCACGGAGTTCGTCGATGCGGCGCTCGAGGGCCTCGGCGGGAGATGTCACAACGAGCACCATACGGTATCCCAGTGTCTTCCAGCAATTGCCAGTTTGTGGCATGGTGGTCGTCAGCCGACGCGGTGCTACCAGTCACCTTCGGCTCACTTCGGCCAAGGGGAGTCAGATGAGCAGGGATCAGGCACTTCTGGACGTCGTGTTCGACCGGTTGGCGGAGACCGAGGCGTCCGATCAGCTTGCCGAGGTCATCCTCGGCGCCTACGCCGGCGACGAAGAGCTGCGTGCCGTATTGGCCGGGGAAGACGCGCGTCTGCCGCGCCCGAGTGATTCCGTCGAGGTGCGCGAGAACGTCTATCTCGACCGCGTCTCGGTGGCCGGCTTCCGAGGCATCGGTCCGAAGGCGACATTGCATTTGCAGCCGCAGAACGGCCTCACCCTTGTGGTCGGTCGCAACGGCTCCGGCAAGTCCAGCTTCGCCGAGGCCATCGAGCTTGCCCTTACCGGCGACAGCCAGCGATGGGCCGAGCGCAACAGCATCTTCCGCGACGGCTGGCGCAATCTGCATACTTCAGCGCCCTGCGAGATCGACCTGATCGCTCGCCTCGACGGCGTCGCCGCGCCCCTGCGGATTCGGCGAAGCTGGTCCGAGGACGCCACCGAGCCGGGTCAGGCCAAGATCTCTCTGCCCGATATCGAAGCCCTCGGCTGGCAACAGTCGATGGACACTTACCGCCCGTTCCTCACCGCGAACGACCTCGGCCGGCTGATGTCGTCGCGGCCCAGTGAACTGTTCGACGCCATGGCTCCACTGCTCGCCATCGAACCGGTCACCGATGCCGAGACCCGGCTCAAGAATCTTCGC
>NZ_QHHV01000418.1:0-4370 GCF_003947245.1 Actinoplanes sp. ATCC 53533
TCGGCCTGCCGTTGGCCTTGAAGATCGGCATCAGTTCCATTTGCTTGGTCTTCTTGTTCACCTTCTCGCGGCCGATCCAGACGGAGGCCGCGATCTCCTTGGTGCCGCCGACCATCCAGGCGTCACCGTTCTGGCCGTCCTTCTTGCCCTTGCCGGTGAATTCCCAGGTGCCGGTCTTGCCGATCGCCTTGCGGCCGTCAGCGAGCCCGATGCCGTTGATTCTGGGAATCTTCTGCATGACGTCCTGGGCCGCGGCGGCGACGTCGGGGCTGAACGCCTTGACCGGCTTGAGCTTCTCGCCGGTGTTCTTGACCGCGACGAACTTGCCCGTCTTGGCGTCGCGCTGGCGCACCTCGCGGACGAAGTGGGCCTTGTTGTAGACGCCGTCGTTGGCGATCGTGGCCACACCGCTGGCGTGGTCGAGCGCGGTGATCGAGTACTGGCCGAAGCCGACCTCGCGGCCGAAGCCGATCTTCTTGAGCTGCGCCTCGCTCGCGTCTTCGAGGTTGTGGCGGTCCGTATTCTCCGGGTCACCGATAGTCTGGATGCCAGCCTTGTGGGCCGTCTCGACGATCTTTTCCGGGCCGAGCTTGTCCGCGAGCCAGTAGAACGTGAAGTTGTAGGACTGCTCCACGGACACTTCAAGCGAGCACGCCTTCGGGTCGGGGCACTTCAGACTGCCACCCTCACGGCCGGAGTTGCTGATCTTGCCGCCGCCGTTGACCTTCTTCAGCGTGGAGTCCCAGATGGTGTCCATGCCGTAGCCGTCGCTCAGCGCGGCGAGCAGGGTATAGATCTTGAACGTCGAGCCGGGCGGGCGGCCGCCACCGCTGAAGGTGCCGGTTTCGCTGTAGTTCGGGCCCGCATAGTCCCAGCTTTTCGCGTCCGGACCGCCGTAGTAGGCGAGCACCCGCCCGTTGCTCGGGTTGATCGCGACCAGCGCGGACTTGTACGTGGAGTCCATCCCGTTCAGCGGCGACTCTTTGTTCTTGCCGTTCGCCGCTTCCTCGGCCAGTTTCTGGACCTTCGGGTTGATCGTGGTCTTGATCTGCAGGCCGCCCTGGTTCAGCTCGGTTTCACTGATGCCCATGTCCTTCAGTTCGCGCTTCACGTACTTGACGATCTTGGCGCTCGGCTTGTTGTTACCGCAGGTGGCGGTGGTGGAACACTTGTCAGGGTCCCAAGGTTTCAAGGTCTTCGTCGGGTACACGGTCGGTGCGGGGATGCCCGCGGGCACCCCGGCTTCCTTCAATCCGGCCGGCAGCGCCAACTCGGCCATGTTCCCGACCGTGTAGCGCCAGCGGATCTCGGCTTCGGACTTGCTGTTCTGCGGGTCAAAGCCCGGGTGGCCACCCTTGACCGGCTCCGGCTGCTTGATCACCGAGGCGAGAACCGCAGCCTCGGCGGCGGTGATCGCGCCCTTGCTGCCGATCGGGGTCAGCGCCGAGCGGGTCGGGCCGAAGTATGCCTTGACGGCGGCCTCGATGCCGTTCGCGCCGCGGCCGAAATACACGGAGTTGAGGTAGCGACCGAGGATCTGGTCCTTGGTGTATTCGTCTTCCATCTTGCGGGCGATGACCGCCTCGCGAAGCTTGACGTTGTAGGTGATCTCTTTTCGCTTCGTGGCGTACTTCGCGTACTGCTGGGTGATCGTCGAGGCACCCTGGGTTTCGCCGCCGCTGAAGTTGTTCCACGCGGCGCGGGCGATGCCCTTCATGTCGATGCCGTTGTGCTTGTAGAAGCCTTTGTCCTCGGCCGACACCACCGCGAGCTTGATCAGCGGGTTGATGCTGGTTTCCGGGATGATCGAGCGGTTGAACGTGCCCAGCGTGGAGATCACCGAGTTGTCGCTCGCCAGCACCTGGGCGGTCTGATTCTCAGCGGTCGGCTCGGCGAAGTCGACGCTGTCGAAGAAGTACGTGCCGCCGACCACGCCCGCGCCGAGCAGGATGACCAGCACCGCCGCCGCGGCGGTCAGGATGTTGGTCCGCCGGCGGCGCTTGGAGGCCTTGTTGAGGATCTTGCCCGCGCTGCCGCGGGTGCCCTGTCCGGCACCATCGGGACCGCCGGGTGCGCCGACGGCCGGTGACACCGGCCGCACCGCGGCACGTGCGACGGCGCCGCCCCCGCCGTAGGCAGGCCCCGCTCCCGGGGGAGCACCCACGGAAGCGCGGCCGCCGACGCGGGCGGAACCCGCGCCGGCCCCGACCGGGGCACGACCTGCACCGCCCACCGACGCCCGGCCACCGACGGAAGCCGCGCCGACCGAGGCGGCGCCACGCGGCGCGGAGCCGCCGACGCTCGCGCGGCCGCCGGCGGGACGCCGGTAGGCGCCGGGCGCTTCGTCGTAGCCGGACTGGTCGTCGTCAGGCGCGGATGCAGCGGACGGCCCGGGCACTCGGGCCCGGGCACGCGCAGACTGCTGATCGCCGTACGAGTTCATTCGGTCACACCTACCGGTCGCGGTGACGCACCAGAGAAGCCCTGGAGGGGCCTCGGAGGCGCTGTCACGGGCGGACGATTCTGGGCTGCGGGTCCGCAGCCGCCCTGTCGGATGTCAAGAATGACCGACTGCGGCGCTGGATGCCCGTATCGGTCGGGGTCGTGTCCACGTTAGCGAGGTTGAGACCGCTCACTGCCGGCCCTCCCATCTATGTGACGACGACCCTGTCTCGCGGTGGCGGCCCGAGGCGGACGAGGCAACGGCCCCGCCCTGGTCCAGTTCGTCGGCGTTCAGCGCGTCCCGGCCGAGCAGGTACTGCTCGATCAGATGGTTCCACGCGCAGGATTGGCACACCTCGACCACGAAGACTTGGAACTCACGCAGCGTCATCGCCAGCACGGGGAGTTCCGCCAGCTTACGAGCCTGTCCCGCGGACTGCTTGAGTTCATCACCGTAGATGTAATGCACCAGGGTGAGGTTGTCGCGGCGGCAGACCGGGCAACGGTCGTCGGTCGGCTCGCCATGGAACCTAGCTGCGTTTTTCAGGTACGGCGAGGCGTCGCAGACCTCAAGGGTCCCCACCTTGCCGTTGTGCACGTCACGCAGCAGCGCTCGCTTCTGAAGCGAGTAGTCAACCACCTGCCGCTGCGAACGCATGGCGAAGAGAGTACGCGGTCCACACGTCTACGGCGACAGCCATCACTCAGCGTGGCGTGGCGACTGCGAAACCATGACAACCCTTGCGGCCGAGCGCAACCCGATCTACGGTGACGATGTATCGGGCCGATACATCGTGCGAGACGGCGGAGGGGGTGGGCTTCATGTTGGAACTAGCGATCCTCGGGCTGCTCCAGGAATCCCCGATGCACGGCTACGAGCTGCGTAAGGAACTCGCCACGAAGCTCGGCACGATCCGCGCGGCGATCAGCTACGGCACGCTGTACCCGACCTTGAAGCGGTTGCAGACGGCCGGCTGGATCGGTGCGGCCGAGGCCGCGGACAGCGAGCTCATTCCTCCGCTGACCAGCAGGCGTGGCCGGGTCGTCTACAAAATCACCGCCGAGGGCAAGGAGCGCTTCGCCGCGTTGCTCGCCCAGGCGGGCCCGGAGACCTACGACGACGCCGGCTTCGGTGTGCACTTCGCGTTCTTCTCCCGGACCGACCGCGCGACGCGGCTGCGGATCCTCGAGGGTCGCCGTCGCCGGATCGAGGAACGCCGGGAAGGGCTGCGCGAGGTGCTGTCCCGCGCGTCCGACCGCCTCGACGCCTACACCCTCGAACTGCAGCGCCATGGACTGGACGCCTGCGAGCGCGAAGTCCGCTGGCTGGAAGAGCTCATCACCAACGAGCGCTCCGGCCGATCCCCAGCTGGGGAGATATCCCTCGAAGACCCGAGTCCGCACCAGGACCGGCCGTGAACAAGGAGGCAAACGCGATGGGCTCCGTCCGCGTCGCCATCGTCGGTGTCGGTAACTGCGCCTCGTCCCTGGTACAGGGCGTGGAGTACTACCGCGAGGCCGACCCCAACGACCGCGTCCCGGGTCTCATGCACGTGACCTTCGGCGATTACCACGTATCCGACGTGAAGTTCGTCGCGGCGTTCGACGTGGACGCCAAGAAGGTCGGCATGGACCTGGCCGAGGCGATCGTCGCCAGCGAGAACAACACGATCACGCTGACCGACGTCGCACCCACCGGCGTGACCGTCCAGCGTGGACCCACCTTCGACGGTCTGGGCACGTACTACCGCGAAATGGTCGAGGAGTCGTCCGCCGAGCCGGTCGACATCGTGCGCGCCCTGCGCGACGCCGAGGTCGACGTCGTCGTGTCCTACCTGCCGGTGGGCTCCGAGGAGGCCGACAAGTTCTACGCGCAGGCCGCGATCGACGCCGGTTGCGCGTTCGTCAACGCGCTGCCCGTCTTCATC
>NZ_QHHV01000419.1:0-2399 GCF_003947245.1 Actinoplanes sp. ATCC 53533
GCGCATTTGTCCGCGCACAGACGCAGCTCGCGGTGGAGTTGCGGCCGCACATCGAAGCCGCCTTTGAGCGACCGCACGTCACGATCGACTTCGCGGGATTCTCCGGCGAGACACTGCGAGACGCGGTCGCCGAAGCCCTCGACAAGGTGCGCAGCGGCCGGCTTGCCCCCGAGACAATCGCCGTACGGGTTCTGATCTCCGACATGACGGTGCCGATGGCGTTGCCCGCACGCGCTGAGACGCAGGCCGATGATCCGGCCGTGCGGGAACGCGCCGAGCGGATCACCCGCCGCGCCGCAGACGGCATCATCGACCAGGTCGCCGAGCTGGGCGACCTCGGCCTAGTCCGCTCCACCACCGTTGAGGTGCGGATGCACCGGGCATCGCCGCTGTTCAAGCTCTACATCATCAACGGCGTGGAAGTGTTCTACGGCTTCTATCCCGTGGTGGAACGCACCGTTTCGATCAAGGGTGAGCCCACGGCCATCTACGACTTGATGGGCAAGGACGTGCCGCTGTTCCACTACGCCGTGACCGACGATGACGCGTCGCACGGCACCCAGTTCGTGCAAGCGTCCCGCCAGTGGTTCGACTCGATGTGGTCGACGATCGCCTACCGGTACGACGGATGAGCGCCAACCTCGCCCGGCTGCTCGCCGAGGTAGACGCCATCCTGCTCGACTTCGACGGCCCGGTGTGCAGCATCTTCGCCGGCTACCCGGCGCCCAAGGTCGCCGCGGAGTTGGTCGACATGCTGCAACGTCGAGGGGTCGCGATGCCGCCGGGCCTGGCGACTGAGCCGGACCCGCTTGAGGTGCTGCGCTGGGCTGGTACGGCCGGAGATCCGGCAGTCACCCGGGCGGTGGAGGATGCGCTTTGCGCGGCCGAACTACGTGCCGCCGAGAGCGCCGGACCCACACCGTACGGCCGAGAGGTGATCGTCGCGGCCCGGCAGGCCGGCTTACCGGTGGCGTTGGTCAGCAACAACTCGGCAGGGGCAGTGACCGCCTACCTGTCAGCGCACCGCCTGGCGTCGTACGTGTCGCCGGTCGTGGGCCGGGCGTACGCCGAGCCGGGGCAGATGAAGCCCAACCCCGAACCGATCTTGCACGCCGTGCGCGCTCTCGGCCTCGCGCCGGACCGGACCGTTCTCGTGGGTGACTCGCTGTCAGACATCGAAGGCAGCCGCGCCGCCGGAGTCCGGAGCATCGGCTACGCCAACCGGCCGGCGAAAGCCGAGGTGTTCCGACAGGCAGGGGCAGACGTCGTGATCGACAGCATGGGGGCAATAGCCAGTGCACTGATCGAACGGGCCGCAGGCTGAACTTCCGGTCTGCCTGCCGTTCGGCCGGCTAGGAATGGCTCGTGAGTGAAGATCGCTTATCGTGCGGGGATGATCACCGGGGAGATCCACGAACCGCTACCGCGCGGGTCGTTCGTCGCTGGGTGGAGTCTCCGGCGGCGATGGGCACTCGCCGCTTGCCTCATGGTCGGCTTCCTGTGCTGCGGCCTGGGAGCCGTACCCGTAGCAGCGTTCCTCGACCACACAGACAGCCAAGGCGACCCGCCGGCCACGGCCGTCGAGGCGGTGGACATCTACCTCAACCAGCTCTTGCTCAAAGAGCGGATCGGACTGACGCACGCCCTGATCACGAGCGAGCGTGACGACCTGGTCAAGCAATGGGAGTCACTGATCAAGGACATGCAGCGCACGGACCCGCCACCGGACAAACTCGAATGGGGTCCGCACTTCGACGTTGAGGACCAGGGCGACGAGGTCACTCGGGTAACCGTGCCGGTCCGCGCGGTGTGGTGGCAGGAACGCGGGATGTCGATGCAGGGCACCGAACACCCGTGGGTCTTCGTTGCCAGGGCCGAAGACGGCGGATGGCGTATCGCGGAGGTCCGGCCACATCCGTGGTGCGGCGGGCACGTCCGGGCCGACGCGTGCCGGTGATCGCCCGGCCTCGGCGCGATGACGAACGGGTTAGGTCTCGTCCGTGTTGAGATCGGGGCGGTTCGCGCGTAGCCACGCCTGAACGTCCGGCACTCGCCAGACCGTGATGCCGTTCTCCCACTCGTCGTACGAGTCTGGGAAGCCCTTGCGGCGCGTGAGGGAGTAGGCGTACTGCCGGGTGACGCCGAGTAGGTCGGCGACATCTCCGGTGGTGTACAGCTTCCCCTTGCGGCCCACGTGATCACGCTATGTACCCGCGAAGCTTACTGAGGGAGTTTACCTAGGACAGCTACCTGCGTAACCTGGTGAGTCCGAGGCCGTGCACATGTGCAGGAAGGCTTGACAGATGCGCTGGTATCTCACTCAGAAAGCCGTCGGAGAGCCCGAAATCGACGTACGCGACGATGATGAGGATCTGACGCTCGGCTACTCGATCATGCGT
>NZ_QHHV01000041.1:0-57869 GCF_003947245.1 Actinoplanes sp. ATCC 53533
AGCGGGTTGTATCCGCGTAGGTAGACGTTGTAGCCGCCGACCTTGGCGTGGCGAACCCGATGSCCTGTTTCTGTTTGCCGTAGACGCGGCGCAGCATCGAGTCGATGTCCACAAAGCACAGCGTGTCGGCGCCGTCCAGTAGCGGCACCCGGCCGGCCAGGCCGATCAAGGTGTCGCGGGCGGCGGCCTGCAACTGCCGCACGTGGCCGTGGGTGAACGTGCGCAGGAACGATCCGAGCGTCGAGGGCGCGTACACGCTGGTGAACAGCGACCGCATGCCACCGTGTCGGGCGATGTCGAGGTCGTCGATGCTGTCCGCGCCGGCGAGCATCGCCGCGACGATCGTGGCGAGCTTGCCCGCGGGGTTCGACCCTTTGTCCGTCGGCAGCCGGACCCGGCCGGCGACCGCGTCGTGCAGGCCGACCTGATCGGCCAGGCGCATCACCGGCACGAGCCCGGCGCACGACACGAGATTCGGATCGTCGAACGTTGCGCGCACGACTGGCGTGTCTTGGCGTAATCTCACCTGCGAGGTGCCCTCTCGAACCGGTGGAATAGAAGCGTCGTAACTCCTATCCTCCCAGTTCAGAGGGCACTTTCTATATCGGCACGCCGCCACCCATCAACATTCATCGGTGGATCGAGGCTAAGCTCAGCCAGAGACGCTGATGACGTCTTTGCCACAGAGAATGCCGACGTTGTGGGGCGAGACGGGTCCGAGCCCATCGAACGGCTGACCCTTGGGGCAGCCCTGGGCCGCTCTCTCGCGGCCGGTGTGCATGTCCACGATGTACACCCCCGACTCCGCCTCCAGGAACAGCAGATCGTTCCGGTGGATCGCCTTGAGCTGGGCTGTGCCCGCCAGGTTGGGTCGGACGCTCACGGTCCACAAGGCGAGGTTCGGCGCCCGCACCGAGAGGCCGATCAACTGCCACGATTGCGAGGCGGGTCGCCACAGCGGAATCACGGCGGTGACGAGGGCGCTGTCCTCGGTGATCCACCAGTCATCGGTCTTACGGACGGATCCGTCCGGCAACTCCAGCCGGCCGGTGGGGAGCCCGTTCACGTAGACGTCCGCCGCTCGGCAGCTGTCCGCTGTCTGCTTTGTCCAGACCAGCACCACCACCGATACGCCTTGGAGCTTGTCTGTCGCGCACCCCGACAGAATCGGTCGGTATTGGCTGTCGAGCAGCACACCATGCGCTTTCGCGTACGAGGTGAGCCGTTGCAGCGCGTGGCCGTCCCAGCGGCCGCGGATGAGGGGCAGGCTGGCGGCGACGATCCCGATCACCAGGAAGGCGACCACCGTGCCGCTGCCGCCGTCGAGCCAGCGCCGTCGCCAGAACTGGCGCACGGCGATGATCATGATGGTTGCCGGGGTCAGCAGCAGCAGGCCGACCAGAAGGTCGATCCCGAGGTAAGTGCCGTCGATGCTGTAGGCCTCCGGCGAGAAGCCCGGATTCGTCCAGGTCCGGGTGGCCGATGTCCCGACGATGCCGGACGTCACCAGGGTCGCCGCGGCAAGGAGCAACCAGCGGCGCTGGCGCCTTCGACGGCGTCGTCGGTCCTGCCGCTTGGCCGGTGCGGTGTGCGGCGCCGTCGACCGGGCCTCGTCCTGGCCCGCGCTCGCCAGCAACGCCAGCCGGGCCTCGTCTCGTTCGGCGATGGCGGCTTTGCAGGTCAGTGCCGCCACGGCAAGCGGACCGAGACGCGCATCGCCGCCGTCCGCCGTGACACGCGCGTCCAGCACCAGGCGTAGCCACCAGGGCGGCATGTCCCGATGCGGCGGCAACTCCCGTCCCACGGGGTCGAGAATCATGAGCAGCAACTGAGCGGCGATCGCCTCCTCTGTGGGGCGGGCCGCAGCCGGCACCTCGTCGATCGCGGCCCGCGCCGACGGCAGCACGTCGTCCCATCGCGAGGCGGCGGCCAGCAGCACGCCGCAGGCATTGCCGGGACCGCAGGGGTGTCCCAGGTCCGAGCAGTCGTGGCGGGAGAGCGTGCGCAACACGTTGTGGTGGTGGATGTCGGCCACGATGCGGGCGGCATCCGGGTGGCCGTCGACGGCGGCGGTGGCGATGGCAGCCAGGCCGGCAGCGTTCGCCCGCCAGCCGCGGAACGCGGCGTGGAGATGCGGCGCGAACGTGGCGATGAAGATGGCCGCCGCGGCCTCAGCCGCCGCGTGATCGCGCGGAGGCTTACGCAGAATGCTGCGCTCCAGGTTGCGGTCGCCGACGTCGTGATCGATCCAGTCGTAGAGCGCGCAGCGTTCCTCTTCGGAGACGAACAGGTCCGCGGCTGCCTCCGGCCGGCCGGCCATCGCCTCGGCGAGCGCGGTGGGAGTCGCGCGGTTCTCCCGAGCGAAGTGGAAGGGCGGGAATCGTGGGGCGAAGAAGTACGGCGTGCGGGTCACCCTCGTGGCGGCGATCGCAACCGGTATGCCGTTTCCCGCCTTGCCGGGAACCCGCGCGACGCGGATCTCCTTCTGCAGACCGGTTGCGAAGTAGGACGGTGTCTGCCGTCCGGCACACCGGACCTTGTCGTACGCGTATCTGTACAACTCCCCGGTCTCGACCCAGCCGTCGCCGTCCAGGTCCGCCGCGCCGGTCCGCAGGCCCTCGATGACCGCCTCGGTGAAGTGCGACGGCGTCGGCCGGTCGAGCACCACGTGGTCACCCTCGTAGGCGAGCTCATACTCGTTGCAGGCCGTCAGGCAGACGTAGCCGCGCGAGCCGCCGATCTCACCATCCAGCGGCCGCGGCGAACTCTTGGCGAAGCCGCGCGCGAACGCCCCGCTGTAACAGCAGTCAAGCAACAGCAGCCGGCCGCCGGCGACCGTGTGCTCGAGCTGATCGGAGACGAACGCGGCCGGGACAGCGGTGCTCGCCGGGCGAGCGAACCGGGTCCTGGTGGTGGCGAAGTGCAGTCGCCCGTGAATGTCCTGCAGGCCATGGCAGGAGAAGTAGACCAGCACGAGGTCATCGCTCTGGCGCTCGGCCACGAGATCCTCCAGTGCCCGGCGGATCTGGTGGTCGGGCGCATTCTCCAGCACGGTGACGTCGAAGCCGCCGATCATCGGATCCCGCAGTAGAGCGGCCAGCCCACGGACATCTTGGGCCGGCGACCTCAGCTGCGCGAAGTACGGGTCCTCGTAATCGCTGGCCGCCACGAGCAGGGCATAGCGACCCACGGTCAGGCTTCGTCGATCTCGGCGGCGGAATCCGTCCGGCGCAGCCACGCTTCCAGCGCGACGTGGCCGTCGCGCGCCGACCCGGCCTCAAGAATGAAAACCTCGTCACCGCGACGAATCTCGATACGCCGCTTCTCCGCACGTCGCACGGAGGCGAGCAGCACCTGACTCAGTGTCCGCAGGCCGGCCGCCGAGATCAACCCGCTGAGCACCAGCGAAGTCACCGTACCGACGCCGCTCTTCGCGCCCGGCGGCGTCGATGCGGCAGCCGGCTCGGCGGCGATCCCGGCGCGCCGCAGGTCACCATGCAGTTGGCTCAGCGTGTCACCGTGTCCGACGGTCGATACGGTGATCACAAGGCAGCCGGACCGGTGCATGAACACTCCCCGTAGTCACTGAAAGGCACGCGACACCATCACCCGCCGTGACCAACCTTGCAAGCCTTGTGTCGCGAATTTGCACCCGTTCATTAATTCCGATGACTACTGATCGGTAGGCCGTCACCCATTCCGGGGATGGACGGCGCGGACGCGGACACCGGCACGCTCAGCGCCGCCCGGTGCCCAGTTCACCGGACACCGGGCTCGCGGATCCGCTTTCTACCAGCACCGATGCCTGGCGCAGGCGGTGTGCCGCCCAACGCCCAGCCAAGGTCCACGGTCCCGCGACGCCGACGGCGATCGCCGCCTGCCCGACCACGTCTATCCGCGGCGCACCGAACGGGTCCGGGCTTGACGTCGGACGCATCTTGATCCACGCACCGTGACCGGCTGGCACGTGATGTGACGACGCCTCGGCCGTCTTCGCCCAATTACTGACAGTAGCCCCTAACGGGCGTCCCAGAATTCGCACTGGTGCTCGGCGGCCAGGCTCGCGTCGCTGATGAGCCGGCTCTGGCCGCCGGCGCGCAGGGACAGCACGCCGCGGGCGGACCAGCCAGGCGAGCCGGTGCGGGCGAAGGCGCCCCAGGCCTGTTTCATGTCGCGGGCCAGCCGGCGCTCGGCGCGGTCGAAGGTCGGCGCGATCGGCGTGCCGTTGTCGAAGCTCGGGAACAGGTACGCCAACTCCGCCGCGTGCCCGGCGCCCCAGACGTAGCCGGGGATCGGGGTCAGCCCCGGGCCGGTGCGGTGGCCGAACTCATACGACCAGGTCCGGGTCCAGCGGGCGAAGTCGTGGCTGAGCGCGCGCTGCGGGCAGCCGCCGATGCCGGCGATCAGGCCCGCGTCGGTCATGATCGCGCCGACCAGGTACGCGGCGGTGAACCGGTCGGCGGTGGCGGGCCACGGGTAGCGGGCGAGCACGGGCGCGCCGCCGTTCTGCGCCACCCAGGCCTCGTACTGCTCGCGGGCCGCGCCGATGAACCCCTGCGCGAAGGTCCGGCCCTCGTCGCGGTTGGCGCCGATCACCACCGGCACCCGGGCGAAGTCGCCGTTCGCGACCGCCACCGCCGGATCGGCCGGCAGCGTGAGCGTGCCGCGGACCAGTGCGAAGCCGCTCGACGGCGCGTCGATCAGCCGGGCCACCGAGGTGTTCCGCAGACACGCCACGTTCGTGCAGCCCACCGCCGTGGCGAGCGCCGTACCGGCGGCCTCGGCCGCCGGCTGCGTACGGGTCAGGCACGATCCGCTCTGGATCATCGCCTGGTTGAGCAGTCCCCCGGAGCCGGGTGCGACGAGGTGCCCGCACACCGACCAGCCGCCGGCCGACTCACCGCCGACGGTGACCCGGGCGGGGTCGCCGCCGAACGCCGCGACGTTGCGCTTGATCCACCGCAGCGCGGCCTGCTGATCCTGGAAGCCGTAGTTGCCGGACTCGCCGGCCTCGGCGGTCAGGCCCGGCAGCCCGAGGAAGCCGAGCACGCCGAGGCGGTAGTTGAAGGACACGCCGAGCACGCCGGTGGCACGCACCATGGCGGCCATGTCGGCCTGGTTCGAGCTGCCGTTGGTCAGGCCGCCGCCGTGGATGAAGACGTAGACCGGGCGGCGCTCACCCTTGCGCAGGCCGGTGGGGCGCTGCACGTTGACGAACAGGCAGTCCTCGGCCTCGGTGCGCGCGCCGTTGGTGCTGGCCGCGGCGGCGCAGCGGGCGCCGTACGCGGTGGCCGGGGCGGTGCCGGGCCAGGCGGCGGCCGGTTGCGGTGGCCGCCAGCGCAGGCCGCCGACGGGCGGGGCCGCGTACCGGATGCCCAGGAAGCTCTCCACTCCCGGCGCGCGCACGCCCTGCACGGCGCCGCGGTCGGTCCGGACCACAGGCCCGCCGCGGCCCTGGGCGGCGGCCGCCCCGGGCAGGACGACCGTGACGGCAAGGGCGGCGCCGATCAGCGCGGGAACGAGTCGCATGTGGATCAGCCCACTCCCGGTCACGGTCCCGTGTCAATACAGTGACGTCGATGTTTCCGATGGCGGACAGTTAGGCTGGCCGAATGGGCCAGCAGCGCACCTATCCGCACGGTGTCACGTCCTGGATCGACACCGAGCAGCCGGACATCGAGGCCGCCCGCCTGTTCTACACCGGGCTGTTCGGCTGGCGGCTGACCGAGGCGATGCCGCCCGGCGCACCCGGGTCGTACCTCGTCGCCACCCTCGACGAGCAGGACGTCGCTGCCCTCGCGCCGGCCCCGGCCGGCGCCGCGGCCAGGTGGAACACCTACGTCGCCGTCGACGACGCCGACGCCACGGCGGCCGCCGTCACGACCCACGGGGGGACCGTGATCGCGGCGCCGCAGGACGCCGGCCCGGCCGGTCGCGCCGCCACCTGCAGCGACCCGTCCGGTGCGGAGTTCCGGCTCTGGCAGGCCGGCCGGCGGCCGGGCGCCCAGCGCGCGAACTTGCCCGGGGCGTGGAACTTCAGCGACCTGCACACCGCCGACCGGGACGCCGCGATGGCCTTCTACCAGCCGTTGTTCGGCTGGCGGGCCGCCGACCTCGGCCAGGGCGCCGGAACGATGCTGCAGGTGCCCGGGTACGGCGACCACCTCGCCGCCACCGTCGACCCCGGCATCCACGAACGGCAGGCCTCGGCGCCGGCCGGATTCGCCGACGTGATCGGCGGCCTGGTCGTGATCGGCGCCGGCGAGACACCCCACTGGCACGTCACCTTCACCGTGGCCGACCGCGACGACAGTGCCGCCACCGCGGAGCGCCTCGGCGCCACCATCGTCAGGTCCTCCGACACCATGTGGACCAGGGACGCGCTGGTGCGCGACCCCCAGGGCGCCGAGTTCACGGTCAGCCAGTTCACCCCGCCCGACGGCACCTGGTAGACCGCGCCTCCCTCCGGGAGCTGATCCGAGGGATGCCTGGCAGCAAATTGGCGCGCGGGCGTCCATGACCTGCACTCGGGCACGCCCACAGGCCGGCTGCTCACGATCACCCGTTCGCGTCCCGGTCATCTCGATGTCGGCCGGCCGCCTTCCGCGCTGCCTAGCGTCACCCGGCATGAACGAGCTTGCGAGCGAATCATCAACTCCGCGCCCGACGAATGTCATCGCCGGAGCGCCGGCGGAGGCGATGGCCATCAGCGCGATGCCCGAGTGGGCCGACCCCGCCGTACCTGATCAGCAGCTGGACCGGCAGGGCCTGAGCCGGCGCGGCATGCTGCGCCGCGCGGGCCTGTTCGGCGCCGGTTTCGCCGCGGCCGCCGCGCTGGGACCCGCCGAGGCCGCGTCGGCCACCCCGGCGTCCGATCCGGAGCTGGTCTACCTCGTCGGCGATCACCATGTGCACACCGTGTACAGCCACGACGCGAAGTACACCGTCGCGCAGACCGCCCGGCGGGCGGCGCAGTTCGGTCTCGACTGGATGGTCTGCACCGAGCACAGCAACCTCGGCCACGACCGGGTCGGCGCCGAGCTGGAGCACACCGACATCCCCGCCGCGCGGGCGGAGAACCCCCGGTTGCTGATCTTCCAGGGGCTGGAGTGGTACATCCCGGGCGCGGAACACGCCACGGTCTTCACCGCTCCCGGACCCGGCGAGGTGTCCCTGCTGCGCGACTTCGAGCGGGCCTTCGACGGCAAGCTGCTCGCCTCCGCCGACGAGGCGCTGGCCGTGGCGGCGCTGAAGTGGCTGGCCTCCCGGCCGGCCGAGACGCTGGTGCTGGCCAACCACCCGTCGCGGCTGGGCATCGACTCGCCGCACGAGTTGCGCGCGTGGCGCGACGCGGCCCCCGGGATCATGATCGGCATGGAGGGTGCTCCCGGCGCGCAGGGTGCGGCCGTGCCGGGCCTGCGCGGGGCCACCAGCGTCCGCGGCGAGTACGAGAACAAGCCCTCCGCGCAGTCCTGGCCCGGCTATCCCCCGGCGGCGTACGTGACCTACGGCGGCTTCGACTGGATGACCGCCACCGTCGGCGGCCTGTGGGACGCGCTGCTCGCCGAGGGCCGGCTCTTCACGGTCACCAGCAACTCCGACAGCCACCGGACCGTCTTCGACACCCTGCGCAACGGCGACTGGGCGCCCGGGGCGAGCTTCGACACCACCGGCAGGGTGCCCGACCCGGTCGAGGCCGGCTCGCCGCAGCCGGGCAGCGACTTCTGGCCGGGCCAGTTCAGCCGTACGCACGTGGGCGTGACCGGGTACGGCTACCGCCAGGTGATGGAGGGGCTGCGGCGGGGCCGGGTCTGGGTCGACCACGGCCAGTTGGTCGACGGCATCGACGTCCGGCTGAGCACGTCCGGCGGGCGGGCGGCCACCCTGGGCGGACGGCTGCGGGCACGGCGCGGCGAGCGGCTGACCCTGACGGTCACGGTGACCACCGCGACGCGGCCGAACCTGCACGGGATCGTGCCACGACTGGCGTACCTCGACGTCATCCGGGGCGCCGTGCGCGGTCCCGCCCGCGACCGGGACGCGTGGCGGGCGCCGGACACCCGGGTGATCGACACCGCCGACGTCTCCCGGCGGGCCGGCCGGTACACCCTGCGGTTCACGCTGACCGCCCGGGAGTCCTCCTACCTGCGGATCCGTGGCGCGGACGGGCGCCGCAACGGCCCGGGCCAGCTCGGCCGGCGGATCGACCCGCACGGCCCGCTGGCCCATCCGCCGGGGGACGGCGACCCGTGGCTGGACACCTGGCTCTACACGAACCCGATCTTCGTGGATGTCTCCTGACGGCCCGTTGTCCACCGGGTCCGGGCCGGCCCCGGGAGAAGTCACTACTATCGCGGGGTGACTTCCGCCCCCGAGATCTCCCGGTCCGCCGCCACCGACGTGCTCAACAGGGTCTTCGGCTATGCCGCCTTCCGCGGTGAGCAGCGCGAGATCATCGAGCACGTCGTGGCCGGCGGTGACGCCCTGGTGCTGATGCCGACCGGCGGCGGCAAGTCGCTGTGCTACCAGATCCCGGCGCTCGTGCGCGACGGCGTCGCCGTGGTGATCTCCCCGCTCATCGCCTTGATGCAGGACCAGGTCGACGCGCTGCGCACCCTCGGCGTGCGGGCCGGCTTTCTCAACTCGACGCAGGACGTCAACGAGCGCCGGCGGGTCGAGCAGGCCTTCGTCGCCGGCGAGCTCGACCTGCTCTATGTCGCGCCGGAAGGGCTCGGCGTCCCGTCCACCCAGCGCCTGCTGGACCGCGGCCGGATCGCGCTCTTCGCCATCGACGAGGCGCACTGCGTGTCGCAGTGGGGCCACGACTTCCGTCCCGACTATCTCAACCTATCGATGCTGCACGAGCAGTGGCCCGACGTGCCGCGCATCGCGCTGACCGCCACGGCCACCTCCGCCACCCACGCCGAGATCGCCGAGCGCCTCGACCTGACCGGCGCCCGGCACTTCACCGCCAGCTTCGACCGCCCCAACATCCAATACCGCATCGTCGCCAAGAACGAGCCCCGCCGGCAGCTGCTCGACCTGCTGCGCACCGAGCACCCCGGCGACGCCGGCATCGTCTACTGCCTGTCGCGGGCCTCGGTGGACAAGACAGCCGAGTTCCTGGTGCAGAACGGCATCGCGGCGCTGCCGTACCACGCCGGTCTCGACTCGCGCACCCGCGCGGCCAACCAGTCCCGGTTCTTGCGCGAGGACGGGCTGGTCATGGTGGCGACAATCGCGTTCGGCATGGGCATCGACAAGCCCGACGTGCGCTTCGTCGCCCACCTCGACCTGCCCAAGTCGGTCGAGGGCTACTACCAGGAGACCGGTCGCGCCGGGCGCGACGGCCTGCCGTCCACGGCCTGGCTGGCGTACGGGCTGCAGGACGTGGTGCAGCAGCGCAAGATGATCGAGACGTCCGAGGGCGACTTCGCGCACCGGCGCAACCTGGCCGCGCACCTCGACGCCATGCTCGCGCTCTGCGAGACGGTGGAGTGCCGGCGCGGCCGGCTGCTGGCCTACTTCGGCCAGCGCGGGGCGGAGGCCTGCGGCAACTGCGACACCTGCCTGAGCCCGCCCGAGTCCTGGGACGGCACGGTGCCGGCGCAGAAGCTGCTCTCCACGGTGCTGCGGCTGCAGCGCGAGCGCGGCCAGAAGTTCGGCGCCGGCCAGTCCATCGACATCCTGCTGGGCAAGACCACCGAGAAGGTCACCCAGTTCCGCCACCACGAGCTGAGCGTCTTCGGCATCGGCGCGGAGCTGCGCGACGTCGAGTGGCGCGGCGTCGTCCGGCAGTTGCTGGCCCAGGGCCTGCTCGCGGTGGAGGGCGACTACGGCACGCTGGTGCTGACCGACGAGAGCGGCAGCGTGCTGCGCAAGGAACGCCAGGTCATGATGCGCCGCGAGCCGGAACGCACCGGCCGGGCGCCGAAGGCGCGCACGAGCAAGGCGGCGCCGGCGGCGGACCTGCCGGCCGAGGCGGCGCCGGTGTTCGAGCGCCTGCGGGCCTGGCGGGCGGCGGCGGCCAAGGAGGCCGGGGTGCCGGCGTACGTGGTCTTCCACGACGCCACGCTGCGACAGATCGCCACCCAGCGGCCGGGCAGCCTGGCGGAGCTGTCCACGGTGAGCGGGGTAGGCCAGAGCAAGCTGGAGAAATTCGGCGACCAGGTGCTGGCGGCGCTGCAGGAAGCATGAGGCAGCCCGGACCAGCGGCTGGGCCGCGCCGGCGACGACCTGCGGCGCACCTTGGCCCGGCTTTCAGGCCGGCCGGCTACGCGTCCTGGGGCCGGTCCGGGCCGGCGCCCGGCCAATCCGGGCCGGCCGCCGGTGGTTCGCCCGGCGGGCCGACCATGGCGTCGGTGCCCGCGGTGCGGACGGCGCCGGCCGCGAGCAGCGCCGAGGCCAGCAGCAGAGCAGCCGTCGCCGTGGCCGCGTCGAGGTGCCAGTCGGGGGCGGCAACGGCGGCGAAGGACACGTCGATCCGCAGGCCCGGCTCCAGGAACGCCGAGCTGGTCTCGAAACCCCCGCCGCCGAACGACCACCACGCGCCGGCCGCGTCCTCCGCCCGGTCCGCCGTCGTGACCTGCAGCAGCAGGGCGCCGGCCGGCAGCAGGAACCAGCGGTCCGCCCGCGACACCGCCAGCACCAGCGCCAGCCCGGCCAGCACCGTGGCCGCGAACCCCGGCGCGAAGTGCCAGATCAGCACCGCCGCCTCCCGGTTCGACAGGAACGGGTCGCGCTGCGCCCCGGCGGCAGCATGCGCCACGGCCGCGACCGGTCCCAGCGCCACCAGGCCGGCCAGCGCGGTCAGCCACACCGGCCGCCGGAACTGCGGCAGCGCCGCCACGCCCAGCACGAGCGCCGCGGCGGCGATCAGCAGCAGCACCGTGCCGGCGTGGAGCGCGTCCGCCCGCTGCGAGAGGATCGCGTCGAGGCCGGCACGGCTCACGTCCAGCGGCGACACGTCGTCGAGGCCTGCGCGGCGGCTCACGTCCAGCGGCGACACGTCGTCGACGACGGCCCGGCTCACCACCGGGACAGCCGCCAGCACCACGATCCCCGCGCTCAGCGCCCGGCGGGCCACCGGCCGGCGGACGAGCAGCGCGACATATGCCGCGGCCGCCAGCAGCGCGATCGCGCCCGCGGCATCCGGCACCCCGCCGTCGAGATCGGCGAAGGTGGTCAGCACCGACACCGCCGCCGCGCCGGCGAAGACCAAGGGCAGGATCCGGCGAGGGGGCACGGGCCGGATCCTGCCACACCGAAATTGGTCCCGCTGTCCGGATCGCCGCTGCCATGATTCGCCCATGGATTTCCTCGACGCAGTCAATCAGCACCTGGCCGCGATCGGCCGCCGGGACGTGGACGGCTACCTCGCGACCGTGCACCCGGAGGTCAGCCTGATCATGCCGAACGGCACGCTGCTGTCCGGCCACGACGAGCTCGCCACGTTCCACCGGGAGTGGTTCGGCGACCCGGACTGGAGCTGGGAGCTGGACCTGCGGCGCACCGCGACCGCCGGCGACACCGGGATCGCGATCTTCGCGGCCGACTACCACGACCTGGACGGCGAGGGCCGGCCGTACGAGCTGAGCTACCTGCTCACCCTGGTGTTCGCACGCGACGGGGAACGGTGGCTGCTGCTGCACGACCAGAACACCCTCCGATGACCGGCCTCGACGCCGAGACCCGGCGGCTGATGGCCGTCATCGAGGCCAACTGGGACGAGCGCACCCCGATCCACCTGGCCAGCCGCTTCTACGACGTCGGCCGGCGGGACCCGCAGAGCTGGTTCGCCGGCTACGAGTGGACCGACCTGGGCGACCTGACCGGCCGTGACGTGCTGCACCTGCAGTCGCACCTGGGCACCGAGACCGTCGCCTTCGCGCGCCGCGGTGCCCGTACCGTGACCGGTCTTGATCTCTCCGGGGCCGCGGTCGGCGCGGCGCGGGAGATCGCCGCGGCCGCCGGGGTGGAGATCGAGTACGTGCGGGCGAACGTCTACGACGCGGTCGAGGCGCTCGGCGGGCGCCGCTTCGACGTGATCTACACCGGCAAGGGTTCGCTCTGTTACCTGCCGGACCTGGACCGCTGGGCCGGGGTGCTGACCCGGCTGCTGCGCCCCGGCGGGCGGGCCTACGTGGTCGAGTTCCATCCCGTGCTCCAGTCGCTCGGCCTGGTGGGCGCGGCGGACGAGGGGCTCGAGCTGCGGCACGACCTGATCGGCGGCGGCGGGCCGGTCGAGCGGGACGCCACCCGCACCTACACCGACGGCCCGGCCCTGCGGGAGGCCACCACCAGCTACGAATGGGCGCACGGGCTGGGCGAGGTGATCACCGCGGTGAGCGCCGCGGGGTTGACCGTGCGGTCGCTGCGGGAGAGCGACGAGCTGCCCTGGCCGCGCTGGGCCGGCATGGAGCAGACGCCGGACGGGTGGTGGCGGCTGCCGGCCCCGGCGCCACGGGTCCCGCTCTTCTACGCCCTGCTCGCCGAACTACAGCGATAGGAACGCCGGAAACCAGCGATAGGAGCACCGG
Organism: Actinoplanes sp. ATCC 53533; assembly: GCF_003947245.1. Lineage (NCBI taxonomy): Bacteria > Bacillati > Actinomycetota > Actinomycetes > Micromonosporales > Micromonosporaceae > Actinoplanes > Actinoplanes sp. ATCC 53533. The sequence goes on from NZ_QHHV01000041.1 coordinate 12,540, forward strand.
AAACCTCAGACCGCCGCGGGAACAGCCGATCAATCAGGCCGTGAACCCAACGGTGCCGTTCCCGCTGCCGGGCACACAGCTCGTGCACGTCGGCCGGCAGCCCATCTTCGACCGGACCGGCGACGTCGTCGCCTACGAGCTGCTGTTCCGCGGCAGCATGGACGCCGTCGACGCCGGCCGCCGCGACACCTACGCGACCAGCCAGGTCATCGTCAACACCTTCACCGAGTTCGGCATCGAGGAGGTCGTCGGCGACCGGACCTGCTTCATCAACCTGACCCGCGAGTTCCTGACGGGCGAGCTGGTGCTGCCGTTCGGCCCGGAGCACGTGGTGCTGGAGGTGCTGGAGACCGTCGCGGTCGACGACGAGGTCGTCGCCGGGGTCACCGCCCTGGCGGCACAGGGCTACCGGATCGCGCTGGACGACTTCGTCTACGGCTCGGGCCACGAGCGGCTGCTGCCGCTGGCCTCGTACGTCAAGCTCGACCTGCTGCAGGGCGATCTCACCCACCTGGACCAGATCGTCGCGGCCTGCCGGGAATATCCTGACATCCAGATCGTCGCCGAGGGCCTGGAAACCCCTGGGCACCTGGCGCTGAGCAACCGCTACGGCTTCGAGCTGCGCCAGGGGTACGTGCTGAGCCGCCCGCAGGTCCTCACCGCCACGGCGCTGACCCCGTCGCGGCTGCGCCGGCTGGAGCTGCTCGGCGCGCTCAGCGCGACCGACGCCGACCTCGAGCGGATCCTGACGATCATCGCCGGCGACCCGGCGCTGACCATCCGGGTGCTGCGGGCCAGCAACTCGGCGGCGGTCGGCGCCACCACCAAGATCTCCTCGGTACGGCAGGCCGTCGTCATGCTCGGGGTCCCGCACATCCGGCAGTGGGCCATGCTCATGGTCGTCGACGACGTCGCCGAGGCGACCGAGGTCCAGCTGGCCGACGCGCTGACCCGGGCCCGGCTCTGCGAGAACATCGCCACCGCGTTCGGCGCGGCCTCCGACGCGGCGTTCATGGCCGGGTTGATCACCTCCGTGGCCGCCATGCTGGGCCTGTCCCCCGCCGCCATGGCACACCAGTTGCCGCTGAGCACCGACATCGCGAGCGCCCTGGAACGGGGCACCGGGCCGCTGGGCCAGGTGCTGCGGGTGGTGAACGCCTACGAGCGCGGCGACCTCGCGGAGGTGGCCGAGGCCTACATCGGCGACGACCTCACCGGCACCGTGATGGACGCGATGCGCTGGTCCCGGAGGGCCGTCCAGGCCGCGCAGACCGCCGCCTGACCGCCGCGGGCGGGCGCCTACCGGACCTCGCCGAGCCGGGCGGTCAGGAAGGCCCGCTCGACGTCGTTGTCGGTCAGCGTCAGCGCCTCCTCGTACGCCACGGCTGCCTCGCCCCGGCGGCCCAGCCGGCGCAGGAAGTCGGCGCGGGCCGCGCTGAGGTAGCCGTACGTGGCCAGCGCGGGCTCCGCCAGCAGCGGCGTCAGCGCGTCCAGCCCGGCCTGCGGGCCGTCCCGCTCCCCGAGCGCGACCGCCCGGTTCAGCTCCACGACCGGCGACGGCCACAGCTCACGCAGCACGTCGTAGAGTCCGACGATCTCGGTGAAGTCCGTGTCCGCCCAGGTCGGCGCCTCGGCGTGGACGGCGGCGATGGCGGCCTGCACCGCGTACCGGGAGGGCGGTCCGGCCCGCAGCGCCTCGGCCAGCAGGGCCGCGCCCTCGGCGATCTGGCCGCGGTCCCACCGGCTGCGGTCCTGCTCGGCGAGCAGCACCAGCCGCCCGCCGGCGCCGACCCGGGTGTCGCGCCGCGCGTCGGTGAGCAGCAGCAGCGCCAGCAGGCCGGTGGCCCCGGCGTGCCCGGGCAGCAGCCGGTGCAGCGTCCGGGCCAGATCCAGGGCCGCGTGCACCAGGTCGCGGCGCGCCAGCACCGCCCCGATCGGCGCGGTGTGCCCGGTGCTGAAGACCAGGTGCAGCACCTCCAGCACGGCCTCCACCCGCTCGCCCAGCTCACCCGGGCCCGGCACCCGGTACGGGATCCGGGCCGCGGCGATCTTCTTCTTGGCGCGGGTGATCCGGGCCGCCATGGTGGCGTGCGGGACCAGGAACGCGCGGGCCACCTCGGCCGTGGACAGCCCGCACAGCAGCCGCAGGGTCAGCGCCACCCGCGCGTCGGCCGCCAGCGCCGGGTGGCAGCAGGTGAAGATCAGCCGCAGCAGGTCGTCCTCGGCCGGCCCGGCGGCCGGCTCGTCCATCACCAGCAGCGGCAGGGTGCGGCGCAGCACGGACGCGCGCCGCAACGCGTCCAGCGCCCGGTTGCGGGCGACGGTGGTGAGCCAGGCGCCGGGCCGCTCCGGGATCCCGCCGGTGGCCCAGGTGCTCAGCGCGTGGGTGTAGGCGTCCTGCGTGCACTCCTCGGCCAGGTCGAGATCGCGGGTGACGCGCACCGTCGCGGCGAGCACCCGGGCCCACTCGCGACGATGCGCCTCCGCGACCGCCTCGCGGACGCCGTCCGGGATCAGCTCATCTCCCGGATCGGCCGGATCTCCACCCCGCTGTGGCTCACGGCCACCTCCGGCAGCAGGCCGGCCAGGGCGATCGCCGCGTCGAGGTCGGCCGCCTCCAGCACGTAGAAGCCGCCGAGCACCTCCTTGGTCTCCAGGAACGGGCCGTCGGTGACCGTGGGCCGCTCCGCCGTGCCCTGCCGCAGGGTGGTCGCCGTGGCCGGCGGCATCAGCTCGTGCCCGCCCACCACCGCCGCGCCGGCCGCCGCGGCGAACCGCCGGTGGCCCGCCTCGGTGCGCGCCCGCTCCTCGGGCCCGGTATTCGCCCATTCCTTCTCGTCGCCGTAGATGAGCACCAGGTACTTCGCCATGTCACACGTCCTTCGCGCGGGGCCCGGGCGGGCCCGATCACCACTGCGACGAACGAGCCGGTCCGGAATCGACAACCCGCTCGGCTGTTCCCGAAACCCATGCTGACACCTACCATCGTGCGGTGCGTTCCCCGCTCGCTGTCTCGCTGACCGTGACCTGCGCCCTGGCGCTGTCCGGCTGCGCCGCCGATCCCCCGCCGCCGACGTTCGTCGCTCCCGCTCCGACCGCTTCGCCGTCCGCGCCGACCGTAGCCACCCGCGCGCCGGTCCCGAGCTCCCGACCGAGTGCGAGCACGGCCCCCAGCCCTTCGCAGCGGCCGCGGGCGCTGCCGAGCCCCGGCAACCCCGACGGCGCCGCCGCGGTGCCGGCGGAGGCCAAGGCGGCGGACACCCGCGAGCCGGACCGGGTCATCGGCAAGGGCACGCCCGCGAGCTGCACATCGGCGGCGGTGGTCGCGGCCGTCGCGGCGGGCGGGGTGATCACCTTCGACTGCGGGCCGGCCCCGGTCACGATCGCCATGAAGGCCACCGCCAAGGTCCGCAACGACCACGGCCCCGACGTCGTGCTCGACGGCGGCGGCCGGGTGACGCTCAGCGGCGGCGGCCAGCGCCGCATCCTCTACCAGAACACGTGCGACAAGGCGCAGCGCTTCACCACGTCACACTGCCAGGATCAGCCGACTCCCCGGCTGACCGTGCAGAACCTGACGTTCACCGGCGGGGACGCGAGCGGCGAGACCGCCGAGGGCGGCGGCGGGGGCGCGATCTTCGTGCGCGGCGGCCGGCTGAAGGTGGTCAACTCACGCTTCACCGGCAACCGCTGCGACGGTACGGGCCCGGACCTCGGCGGCGCGGCGATCCGCGTGCTGTCGCAGTCGCAGAACCGGCCGGTGTACGTGGTGCACAGCACCTTCACCGGCGGGCGCTGCTCGAACGGTGGCGCGCTGAGCAGCATCGGCGTCTCGTGGACCGTGCTCAACAGCGTGTTCACCGGCAACAAGGCGATCGGCCGGGGCGCCAACCCGGCCCGCGGCGGCACGCCGGGCGGCGGCTCGGGTGGCGCGATCTACACCGACGGCGACGACTTCGCCGTGACGGTCAAGGGCACCGTGATCCGGGACAACAATGCGAACGAGGGTGGCGGCGCGATCTTCTTCGTCAGCAACGACCGCACCGGCACCCTCACGATCGGCGGCTCGACGCTGCGCGCCAACCGCAGCGCCGGCTTCGAGACGTATCCCGGCATCTTCTTCCTCGGCGCGAAGATCAGCCGCTAACGGGCGTACCAGCGCAGCAGGGCCGCGCCCACCGACATGCCGCCGCCGAAGCCGGCGAGCAGGACGAGCTCGCCGTCGTGCAGGTCGCCGGCGCGCGCGGCCACGTCGAGCGCGATGGCCGCGGACGCGCTGCCGGTGTTGCCATAACGGTCCAGGACCAGATGGGTACGGGCGCCGAGCAGGCCGGCCGCCTCGACCAGTTCGCCGACCATCACGCCGTTGGCCTGGTGCGGCACGAAGTGGTGGACGTCCTCGGCCGTGACACCGGCACGCTTGAGCAGGTCGGCCAGGACCGGAGGCACGCCGGCCAGCACGAAGTCGCGGACGCCGCGGCCGTTCATCCGGAAGAAGTGGTCACCGTCCGCGACCGTCTCGGCGGATGCGGGCAGCCGGCTGCCACCGGCCTTGATGTGGATCAGCTCGTGCGCGTCGCCGCGGCTGACGAGTTCCACGTCCATGAGCCCGTACGGGTGGGGAACCGCGCCGACCACGGCCGCCCCGGCACCGTCGCCGAACAGGATGGCGGAGCGCCGGTCGTCGAAGTCCAGGATCCGCGAGTACACGTCGGCCGCCACGACCAGGACGACCGCGTCCGGCCGGGCGGCGACGAGGCCGTCGGCCAGCGCGAGGCCGAAGACGAAGCCGGCGCAGACCACGTTGATGTCGAACGCCGCCGCCCGGTGCGCGCCGATGGCGTGCTGGACCAGCGAGGAGGTGGGCGGCTGCGGCGAGTCGGGGGTCGACGTCGACACGATCAGATAGTCGGCCCGGTCGGCGGCGATGCCGGCGCGGGCCAGGGCCTCGACCGCGGCCTTGGTGGCCAGGTCGGAGGTCGCCTCGTCGGGGGCCGCGAAGCGGCGGGCCTCGATCAGGGTCTTCCGGGAGATCCACTCGGGCGTGGTGTCGGTCACCCGTTCCACCAGTGCCTCGTTCGTGACCTCGTGCTCGGGCAGGTAGGAACCTGTACCCAGGATGCCGACTCGCGCTACCGGTTGCATGTCCCCGCTTATCGGCGGCGGGCCGCCCCGCTTGAGGATCGGCGGCCGATCGGGATTTCCGCGCGGAGCACCGGGCTGGCGGCGTGCGGGCCGACGATCAATAGCGATAATCGTGACTGTGACGAATTGGGAGTACGCACGGCTCGAGTACCGTGCCGCGGGCACCTTCGGTGCGGACAAGTTCATGGACTGGACCGCCACGTTCTATCACCCGGGCGGGACGCTGCGCTGGGGCACCGACGAACGCTTCGACGACCTGCGACACCTCAACCGCGCGGGCGCGGCGGGCTGGCAGTCGTACGACCGGGCGGCGATCCACGTGATCAACGAGCCGCACCGCCTGCACGGGGTCACCTACTCGATGCGCCGCCCCATCCCGTAGGCCGTTGACATGAAGTGCGGTTGAGGTTTTAGCGTCTCGGCGTGGATCGGTGATCCACCGCGCCAGGACGTTCGTCACCTCATCATCGTTGTCGGAAGGAATTTGATGCACCTGCCACGCCTTCTCCGCCCGCGCGTCGTCGTGAGCGCTCACTGCGATCTCCCCTGCGGCGTCTACGACCCGGCGCAGGCCCGGATCGAGGCCGAGTCGCTCAAGGCCATCGCCGAGAAGTACCAGGCGAGCGACGATCCGGAGTTCCGGACCCGATCGCTGATCATCAAGGAGCAGCGGGCCGAGCTCGTCAAGCACCATCTCTGGGTGCTGTGGACCGACTACTTCAAGGCACCGCACTTCGAGAAGTACCCGCACCTGCACCAACTCTTCAACGAGGCCACCAAGCTGGCCGGCGCCGGCGGCGCGAAGGGCTCCGCGGACCCGGCCGTCGCGGAACAGCTCCTCAGCAAGATCGAGGAGATCTCCAAGATCTTCTGGGAGACCAAGCATTGAGGAGAGCGAGCAAATGATCTAGGTCAGCGGCGCGTGTCCGGTGGCGGTGCGGCGGCGATGCCCGCCGGGATGCCGCGGAGCATGGCCTCGTAGCGCGCCTCGTGGTCGGGCGAGGCGGGCCGGGGGCCGCGGGCGGGCGTCTCGCACGACTGGATCAGCAGGTGGACGACGCGTCGCCGGGCCTCGGGAGCGGTCCTGGTCGGCATGTCGGCGAAGCCGTGGCCGGGGGACCCGCGGTCACTCCGATCGTGGGTGCACCCGGCAATTGGTGTGCAGATAACGGGCGGCGCCGCCCGCGAAGTCATAGATCGCGACCGTCTGGGTGTCCTGCGACGAGTCCGCCGGCGGCATCAGGAAATGCGTCTCGCTGACCGGGAGCAGTTCATATCTGAGGCGATCCGGTTGCTGGAGAAACTCCGCCCGCATCGGGTCGAGGACCAGGGTCAGGTACGGCCGTCCACCCTCGGCCGACACCTCGTACCGCGCGCCTGGGCGCTCGTAGACACCTTCGTATCGGGACAGGTCGAGCCGCAGCGCCGGGTCCGGTGCCGGCAGGTCCGGGATGGTGACCGTGCCGAGCTCGGTCAGGATCTCGTTGAACACCCGGTGATAGAGGCTTTCCCGCGGTCCGCCGTTGGTCAGCATCGCGATCGCGGTGTCGGAGTCCGGCAGGAGCCGCAGCCGGGCGTTCTGGCCGATCGTGCTGCCGTCGGTCGCGTAGACGGTTTCGCCGTGCCAGTCACACACGATCAGGCCGAGTGCCCATTCCGGCCCGAACATGTACGGGTCCGGGATGGGCACCCGCGAACGCGTCATCTCCGCCATGCTTCCGGCCGAGACGATGCGCTTTCCGCTCGGCGCCGTGCCCTCGTGGAGCAGGACGTGCGCCATCGCGAGCACCTCACCGATCGTCGAGGTGATGGTGCCGCCGGGGCCGAAGGCGCGCGGCAGATGGTCCACCGGCGTGACAATGGGTCCCTCCGCGAGGGACCGGATCAGGTGCCCGGTCGCCGCCCGGGTTTCGTCCACCTGCTCGTGCCAGCTGTTCGTGCTGGTCAGGCCCATGGGGTCGAAGAGGCGCCGGCGAATGACGTCGTCCCAGGGCTTGCCGTCGTGCACCTCCAGGATCCGCGCGAGAACGGCATAGCCCAGCGCCGCGCTGTAACCGTGGGTGTGGCCCAGCGGGAAGACCTGGGGCGCGTCGGCGATGTTCTCGACCATGCGCGCATAGACGTCGTCGCCCTCGCCGGGATCGCCGTAGGCCTCCTCGATGCCGTTGGTGTGCTGCAGCAGGTGACGAGGGGTGACCCCGGCGCTCGCCTCGGGGTCGGCCACCGTGAAGCCGGGCAGGTAGGTCCGCACCGGCTCGTCCAGATCGACCTTCCCCTCGTCGACGAGCTGCAGGAAGGCCAGCGCGGTCCACGTCTTGGTCATGGAACCGCACTGGTAGACGGTGTCCGTCGTCGCGGGCTCCCGCGTTTCCACGTTCTTGACGCCGACCGCGAACTCGGTGAGCTCTCCCTCGTGGAGCACGCCGATCGCGGCGCTCGGAATGCCGTACGCCGCCAGGAGCTCGGCGACCCGGGCCCGCATCCGCGGCACGTCGATCGTCATCGCGGGAGACCGACCGCGTTCGCCGCGTCCGCTTCGAAGTATTCCGTCGTGGCGTAGGCGCCGGCGTGTGCCTCGAAGAATTCCCGGACACCGTCGATGGAGTCATGGGCGATGACATTTACCGCCTTGGCCCCGTCCGTGCTCGCGACAGCCAGCTTCCACTTGGCGCCCCGGGGGAGCCTGGCGTGTGCGTTCTTCAGGCCACTCCAGAACTTGCCGCCATCCGAGACGGTCGATACGGCCAGCACCTGCATAGCTACTTCCTCTCTTTCAGAATGAGAAAAAGCTACGTTGCGTTTCATGCACTGTCAACGCGATGAACCCGCAATATACGAGCCAGAGCACCAATCGTTGCAACAGGATTGTCAATGAACGCAACTACCGCGGCCGGGCCGTTGCAATGTACTGTGACTGAACGCACGAGAACGGAGGCGTACCGGTGCCGGGAGGCAGGCTCACCCACGACGACCGCCGGCAGATCGCGGAATGGCTGACCGACGGGCTCGGATATGCCGAGATCGGCCGGCGGCTGGGCCGGCCGACGTCCACGATCAGCCGCGAGGTGGCGCGCTGCGGTGCGCCCGGCGGCTACCTGCCCGACCACGCCCAGCAGGCCGCCGACCACCGGGCCCGCCGGCGCAAGCCGGTGCGGCCCGCCGAACCGGCGAGCGACGGGCAGCCGACCGAGGCGGCCCGCGCCTTCGTGGACCGGTTCGCGACGCTGCTGGCCGCGACCGGCCTGCCCCGGATGACCGCCCGGGTCTTCGTCTGCCTGCTCACCGCGGACGCCGGCGGGCTGACGGCGGCCGACCTGGTGCGCCGGCTGCGGGTCAGCCCGGCGTCGGTGTCCAAGTCCATCGGCCAGCTCGAAGCCATGGAGCTGGTGGCGCGCCGACCGGATCCCGGCAGGCGTCGCGAGCGATACCTCATCGACGACGACGTCTGGCTCCGGGCGTGGCAGGCCGACACCGGCGCGCACGGCGAGATCGCGACCGCCGCCCAGCGGGGCATCGAGATCTTCGGCGCCGAGTCCACCGCCGGCGCCCGGCTCGGCCGGATGGGCCAGTTCTTCGCCCGGCTCAGCGAGCAGATGGGCGGCAGCGCCCTCGCCGAGACCGCCACGCCCGACGCGCTGACCGTGCTCGCCGCCCTGGTGCACGCCGGCCGGCCGCTCACCCTGGGCGCGCTGGCCACCGCGCTCGGCTGGCCCCTCCAGCGTGCCACCGCCGCCCTGGACACGGTCCGACGCCGGCCGGCCATCGCCGATCCCCTCGCCCTGCGGGCCATCGGCACCGAGACGTACGCCCTCAGCGCACGACCGGATCGGCTGAGCCCGGCGCAACGCCAGGGGCTCGACCTCCGCCCGGTGGAGGGGTAGCCGCCAGAGCCGGGGAGGTGCGCGGCCGCCACCGCGCGCCTCCCCGGCGCCGTTCAGTTGGAGCCGTCGGTCAGCTGCTGAAGACCTCGAACTCCGCCGCCACCACGTTGGCCGCGGCGGGTGCCACGGTCGCGCAGTCGGTGGCCGCCCGCGGGTCGTTCTCCTGCTCGCCCGCGTACAGCGGGTTGCCGGTGCACTGGTTGGTCAGCACCCGCAGCTTCACGTGGGTCGCCAGGGTCGGGCGCACCGGGAACGACTTCATCAGCAGGTTCGGCACCTTCGGCCGGAACTGCGCGGTGTCGAAGGCGTTCGCCGGGCTGGTGTAGGCCACCCGGTAGCCGGCGTCGGTCGCGCAGTCCGCACCCGCGGTCGCGTTGCAGGTGAGGATCTCGAACCGGCGCACCGTGCTGTACATCGACGCGGTCGTGCCGCCCGCGCCCGGGAACGCGCTGAGCTGCACCCGGGAGACCAGCTTCGCGGCGGTGGCCGGCAGGTCGACGGTGACCTGGCGGCCCGCCGCCCCGCCGGTGGCGGTCCAGGCCGTGCCCTCGGCGTCGTCGGTGAGCCGGCCCAGGTTGGTGCCGTCACCGGTGATCGTGGCGCCGGAAGCGGCCGAGGCCAGGTTGGCCGGCATGACCACGCCGACCGTCGCGGTGACACCCGGATAGACGGTCTGGGTGAACCGCTTGTGGCCGTAGCCCGCGCCGATCGCCAGGAACTTGTACGTGCCCGGCGCCAGCGTGACGGTGGCCGGCAGGTCGGTGGCCGGGTCGGTGTCGGCCACCGGGACCGTGCCGTAGTCGTAGTCGCCGACGTAGAGCCGGACCGGCTTGCCCGACGCCTCGCCCAGCGCCTTGAAGGTGACCTCGACGTTCTCCACGTACGGCGACGCGAAGCTCGGCACCGGGTCGGTGTCCGAGGGGCCGCTGGCCGCGCCGGCGCCCAGGCCGCGGGCGGCGAACGCGTTCCACAGCAGGTCGGCGTTGGCACCGTCGAAGCGCAGCGCGTCGGCGGTGATCATGTTGTCGCGCATGTCCAGCATGCTGATCGAGCCGGTCGCCGCGAGCAGGAACGAGTCGAACACCAGCTGCGCCCAGCGCCGGTTGCCCGGGCAGGCGGTCGCCGGCGTGGTGCCGGCCGCGCAGCTCTCCTGCAGGGCCCGGGTGCCCGAGCCGTAGCGGGCGAGGAAGGCGCGCCGGACGTCGAAGTTCGTGGCGCTCCAGATCTCACCGTCGGGGTGCACCGCCGCGCCCCGGTCGTAGCCGTAGTTCGAGTAGTTGAGCGGGCTGTTGCTCATGTCGTAGTTGCGGATGCCCGTGCCCAGGTCGCCGGTGACGTACGCGCCGGTGACGTACGGCGTGCTGCCGCGCGGGGTGTAGCCGCTCTCGAACAGGTACTCCATCGCCATGAGGTCGGACCAGCTCTCCCCCATCGCGCCGCCCTGGCTGGAGCTGATGCCGCTGTCCGGGCCGGCGATCATCCGGTTGCTGATCGCGTGGGTGTACTCGTGCCCGATCACCGTCATGTCGTAGTCGCCGTCGACGCAGGGCGGGTACGCGCTGCCGGCGAACGGCTGCCACATGTACATGTTCGAGACCGGCTGCATGCCGTCCGGCGGGGTCGCCTGGTTGGCGTTGTTGCGCGTGGTCGCGGTCGCCGCGCCCTGCTGGGCGTTGCCCCGCTCGGCGTCCGCGCCCAGGCCGTACGGCTGGGTGTTGGTCTTCTGCAGGTTCCAGGTCGCCTCGGTGAAGCCCAGCTTGTACGACCAGTCGTGCATGCGGTTGTGCATGGCGAACAGGTTCGCGGTGGCCGCGTCGGCGTCGGCCTGCTCGGGCGAGGTCAGCGAGTTCGGGTCGCACTTGCTGGTGTTCCACTGGTTGGTGAACGGGTAGACGTACTCGCGGTCGGGCCTGCTCGCGGCGGGCACCGCGGGCGACCCGGCGCCCCACAGGCGCACCGAGTCCGCGGAGTTGCCGCTGGTGGTGAAGGTGGGCGTGCCGGTGGCGGGGTCGATGTCCCAGGCCTTGCCGGTGGCCGGGTCCAGGACCTGCCGGGCGCAGCCCGGCGCGGTGGTCGCGCACCAGGTCTGCCGGGTGTCGGTGCCGGCCGCGGCCGGCGTGCCCGGGAAGACCTTCCAGTGCGGGTCGTCCTCGGCGAAGTTGACCAGGTTTTCCCGGATCAGGATCGCGCCGTCGCGGGCGTCCACGTAGGTGGTGTATCCGAGCGGGTGCTCGGCGTCCTTGGACAGCACGACGACCTCGTAGGCCGCGCGCGGGGCGGCGCCGGGCATCGGCACGGCGACCTGGCGGACCCGGGAGTCGGCGAGCTGGTCGCGGGCGATGCCGGCGTCCGCCAGCGCCGCGGCGAGCGCGGCGTCCGGCTTGAGCGTGGCGGGCTCCGGCGCGGCGGCCCGCGGGCTCAGCGACGAGGTGACCCGCAGGACGTCGCCGCCCTTGACCGCCACGGCGACCAGGCCGTCGTGGGCGGCGGGCAGGCCGCCGAAGCGCTGGCGCAGCAGCACGACGGTGCCGTTGCCGACCTTGGTCTGGGCGATCGTCTCCAGATCGTCGACCGCGGCGGCCCGCAGGGCGAACAGCCCCACGCTGTCGGTGAGGTAGCCGCGCGCCACGGCCTCGGGGTCACCCTCGCCCCCGGTGGCCAGCGGGCCCTTGGCCGGGGTGACCGAGGCCGGGGTGCCGAGCTTGTTCCAGCGGGTGACCAGGTTGTCGTCGCGGACCAGTGAGCGCTGGCCGGCGGTGGGTGCGGCGCTGCCGCCGCGGTTGTCGACGAAGTCGTACTCGTCCTCGAGGTGCTCGCCGGTCAGCGGCGTGGCCGTGGCCGGCTGCGGGTCGGCGGGAGCCGCGGTGGCGCCGATGGGCGCGGCGGCGATGATCGTGGTAGCGGCAAGGATTCCGGCGATGGCGGACCGTCTGCGTAAACGCACGCATGCCTCCTGGGATCGGCCTGGAGGATCTCTCCAGCCGATCGAGACACTACGCTCGCATTGACTTTCATAGATGAACGAAATGTTTCAACCATGACGGCGACTCTCGACTGCCGCGCCGCGGGAAGGTTACGTTGTCGGCAGGGGGGTCGCCGATGACCATGCTTGACGGACTCGCCGCCCGGCTGCGCGCCGAGCTGGGCGCCGACCGGATCGTGAACGACCGGCAGCAGCTGCGCACCTACGAGTGCGACGGGCTGGCCCACTTCAAGGTCATCCCGGGCCTGGTGGTGCTCCCGCTGGACGCCGCGGAGTGCGCGGGCGCGGTCCGCGCCTGCGTCGAGGCCGGGGTGCCCTTCGTGGCCCGCGGCTCCGGCACCGGGCTGTCCGGCGGCGCCCTGCCGCACGCCGAGGGCGTGCTGATCGTGACGTCGAAGATGCGCGCGATCGTCGAGGTCGCGCCGGAGGACGAGCGCGCGGTCGTCGAGCCCGGCGTGATCAACCTGCACGTGACGAAGGCTGCCACGCCGCACGGCTACTACTACGCCCCCGACCCGTCGAGCCAGCAGATCTGCTCGATCGGCGGCAACGTGGCGGAGAATTCCGGTGGCGCGCACTGCCTCAAGTACGGCTTCACCACCAACCACGTGACCGGCGTCGAGGTGGTCACGCCCGACGGCGACCTGGTCGAGCTGGGCGGGCGCGCGCCGGACACCCCCGGCTACGACCTGCTCGGCGCGTTCGTCGGATCGGAGGGGACGCTGGGCATCGCGACCCGGGTCACCGTCCGGCTGACCCGGCTGCCGGAGTCCGTGCGTACCCTGCTCGCCGCCTTCCCGACCACCGACCTGGCCGGCGCCGCCACCTCGGCGATCATCGCCGCCGGGGTCGTCCCGGCGGCGGTCGAGATGATGGACGCGCTCGCCATCGAGGCCGCCGAGGCGGCCGTGGCCTGCGGCTATCCGGCCGGCGCCGGTGCGGTGCTGATCGTCGAGCTGGACGGGCCGGCCGCCGAGGTGGACGCGCAGTTCGACCAGGTCACCGCGCTGTGCGAGGCCAACGGCGCGTTCGAGCTGCGGGCCGCGGCCGACCCGGCCGAGCGGGCGCTGTTCTGGAAGGGCCGCAAGTCGGCGTTCGCCGCCGTCGGCCGGATCAGCCCGAACTACATCGTGCAGGACGGCGTGATCCCGCGGACGGCGCTGCCCGAGGTGCTGCACCGCATCGGCGAGGTGGCCCGGGCGCACGGCGTCCGGGTCGCCAACGTCTTCCACGCCGGCGACGGCAACCTGCACCCGCTGGTGCTCTTCGACGACGCCGTGCCGGGCGCGGCCGAGCACGCCGAGGAGGTCTCCGGCATGATCATCGACCTGTGCATCGCCCACGGCGGCTCGATCACCGGCGAGCACGGGGTGGGCATGGACAAGGCGAGGTTCATGCCGCGGATGTTCACCGACGACGACCTCGACACGATGCAGCTGCTGCGCTGCGCGTTCGACCCGGCGGGGCTGGCCAATCCGGGCAAGATCTTCCCGACGCCGCGGCTCTGCGGCGAGGTGCCCCGCCGGCACAAGGCCGGCGAAACGATGCCCGCGGAGTTGTTCTAGTGGAAATGTGGGCCGAGGCGACGGAGGAGGACACCGTCGCCGGCGTAACGGCCCGATTCGTCGCCACCCCGAGGACCACCGACGAGGCCGCGGCCGTGCTGGCGGCGGCCGCGCGCGACGACCTCGCCGTGGTCGTGCGGGGCGCCGGCACGAAGCTGGACTGGGGCATGCCGCCGCGCCGGCTCGACCTGATCGTGGACACGTACCGGCTGACCGGGGTGGTCGAGCACGCGGCCGGCGATCTGATCATGGTGGCCCGGGCCGGCACCCCCCTCGACGGGCTGGAGCTGGGTGATCAGCAGCTCGCGCTGGACAACCCGCTGCCCGGCGCCACCGTCGGCGGCACCGTGGCGGCCGGCGCCAGCGGGCCCCGGCGGATGCTCTACGGCACGGCCCGGGACCTGCTGATCGGCCTGACGGTGGTCCGGCCGGACGGCCGGATCGCCCACGCGGGCGGCAAGGTCATCAAGAACGTCGCGGGGTACGACCTGGGCAAGCTCCTCACCGGCTCGTACGGCACGCTGGGGCTGATCACCGAGTGCGCGTTCCGCCTGCACCCGCGCCCACCGGTCGCCGCGACCGTGCGGCGCACCGCCCCGGCGGCGGAGATCGGCGCGCTGCTGGCCGCCGTCCGGGCCGAGCAGGTCGTGCCGTCGGCGGTGGAGATCGATGCGCCCGCCGAGGGCCCGGTGACGCTCGCCGTGCTGCTGGAGGGCACCGCCGCCGGGGTCCGCGAGCGCGCCGCCCGGCTGGAGAAGGTGCTCCTCGGTCAGGTGACCGAGGACGTGCCGGGCTGGTGGGGCCGCTACCCGTGGGACCGGGTGGGCATGAAGCTGACCGTTCCGCTGTCCCGGGTGCCGGAGCTGCTCGGGCTCGGGGCGGCGGTGCGCGGCTCGGCCGGCACCGGCGTGCTCTACGCCGACGTCCCGGTGGCCGACGCGCCGGCCGTGGTGGAACGGCTGCGGGCCACCGCCGTCCGCGCGGGCGGGCACGCGGTGGTGCTCACCGCGCCGCGGGCGGTGCGGGAGATCGTGGACATGTGGGGACCGGTGGCCGGGCTGGCGCTGATGCGCCGGGTCAAGGACCGGTTCGACCCGGGACACCGGTTCGCGCCGGGCCGCTTCGTGGGAGGCATCTGATGGTCGACGCGACCTGGGGCAGCGATCCGGCACCGCGCGACGTGCTCGGGCCGATCGCCGGCGAGCCGGCCTTCGACGGGCACCGGCCGCCCCGGCGCGACCTCGTGAACGACTGCGTGCACTGCGGCTTCTGCCTGACCACCTGCCCGACGTACGTGCTGTGGGGCGAGGAGATGGACTCGCCGCGCGGGCGGATCCACCTGATGAAGCAGGGGCTGGACGGCGAGCCGATGAGCGACACCATGGTGCGGCACATGGACGCCTGCCTCGGCTGCATGGCCTGCGTGACGGCGTGCCCGTCCGGGGTGCGGTACGACCGGCTGATCGAGGACACCCGCGCGCAGGTCGAGCGCCGGCATCCCCGGCCGGCCGGACAGCGGGCGCTGCGTGCGGCGATCTTCGCGCTGTTCCCGTACCCCCGGCGGTTGCGGTTGCTGCGGGGGCCGCTGCGCGCGTACCAGGCGACCGGGATGCAGCGCCTGGTCGGGCGCAGCGGCCTGCTGCCCCGGCTGGCGCCCACGCTGGCCACCCTGGAATCGCTGGCGCCGCGGCTGACCCGGGTGCCGCGGCCGCCGCGCCGGGTGCCGGCGCGGGGCGCCCGGCGCGCGGTGGTGGGCGTGCTGACCGGCTGCGTGCAGAGCGCGTTCTTCCCGGACGTGAACGCGGCGACGATCCGGGTGCTGGCGGCCGAGGGCTGCGACGTGGTCGTGCCCCCGGCGCAGGGCTGCTGCGGGGCGCTGAGCGTGCACAACGGCCGCGAGGCGGAGGCGCGGGGCTTCGCGCGCCGGCTCATCGACACCTTCGCCCGCGCCAGGGTCGAGCACGTGGTGGTGAACGCGGCGGGCTGCGGCTCCTCGATGAAGGAATACGCGGACCTGCTGCGCGACGACCCGCGATACGCCGGGCGGGCGGCGGCGTTCGCGGCGAAGGTCCGCGACCTGTCCGAGATCCTGGTCGAGCTGGGCCCGGTGGCGCGGCGGCACCCGCTGCCGGTCACGGTGGCCTACCACGACGCCTGCCATCTTGCGCACGCCCAGGGCGTACGGGCGCAGCCCCGCGCGCTGCTGGCCGGCATCCCCGGCCTCGAGGTCCGCGAGATCGCCGATCCGGAGATCTGCTGCGGCTCGGCCGGCGTCTGGAACGTGCTGAACCCCGGCCCGGCCGCCGAGCTGGGTGACCGCAAGGCCGCCGACGTGCTGGCCACCGGGGCGCAGCTGCTGGTCACGGCGAATCCCGGCTGCCTGATGCAGGTGGCCGCCGCGGTGCAGCGGCGCGGCGGCGAGATCGCGCTGGCGCACACGGCCCGGGTCCTGGACGCGTCGATCCGCGGCCTGCCGGTGGCGACGCTGCTTCAGCCGGCGGCCAGCTCGTCCAGGTAGGCGTCGAGCTCGGCGGCGGCCGCCTCGGGGCTCAGGTGGCCGGCCAGCACGTGCACCGTCAGGCATGATCGCGTTCATCGTGGCCTGCGAGATCGGCTTCTGGGTGCTGCTCGGCGCCGGGCTGGCCGCGCGGTACCTGCTGCGGGCCCGGGCCCTGAGCACCGTGCTGCTGATCTGCGTGCCGCTGATCGACGTGGTGCTGCTCGCGGCCACCGCGATCGACCTGCGGCGCGGCGGCGAGGCCGGCTTCACCCACGGTCTGGCCGCCGTCTACATCGGCGTGTCGCTGGCATACGGCCACCAGCTCGCCGCCTGGGCCGACCAGCGGTTCGCCCACCGGTTCGCGGGTGGACCCGCACCGGTACGCCCACCGCGTACCGGGCGGGCCCACGCCGCCCGCGAGCGCCAGCAGTGGCTCCGGCATCTGTTGGCCTATGCCGTCGCCGCCGCCGCGCTCGCCGTCCTCTCCCTCATCGTCGGTGACCTGGACCGGACCCTCGGGCTGTGGGCCGTGCTGGGGCCCTGGGGCATCGGCCTGGTCATCGACTTCATCGTGTCGTTCAGTTACACCCTGAGACCCCGGACCTGAGCCTCAGGGCTGGGTGATGCTGGGCCGCGGCGGGGTGGCCATGTTCGCCCCGATGAAGAAACTCGGGTGCGGCGGCTGGTTGTAGGCGGTGTTCTGCCAGGCCAGCGCCAGCCGGTACTGCCCGTCCTGGAGCAGGGTGGTGATCCGGCGGTCCGTCGCGGTCGGCGTCGCGTAGATCCGCAGCGCGGTGTTGTCGCTGGTCGGCCAGATCACCTCCTCCCGCCAGTCGCCGAACAGGTCACCGGAGATCGACGGGGTCGACTTGGTGCCGTTGTTGGAGTGCACGCTCGCCGCGGTCAGCAGCCGGGTGTCGGCCGCGGTGCCGTACTTGTCGATGTGCGTTCCGTCCAGCAGTTCCCGGACCGGGTCGCCGTCCCACCAGGCCAGGAAGTTCGTCGAGCCGGGCTTGCGGCTGGCGACCACGCCGCCGGACGGGCCGCGCACCCCGGCGACGGCGGCGGACCAGGCCTCGGCGCCCGCGCTGCCGGACCAGATGTCGGCGGCGACGCCCCGCCCGTTGTCGCCGCTGGCCGGGGTCGACCAGAGGATCTGACCGGTACGGGCGTCGGCGAACCACGACGACGGCTTGCTGGCGTCCTCGTCCACCTTGAACACCTCGAGGCCCGACCGCGCCGGGTCCAGGTCGCCGACGTGCAGGGTGTCGCCGTGGCCGAGGCCGGTGTTCCAGAGCCTCGCGCTGTTGTCGTCGATGGCCAGCGAGCCGTAGACGATCTCGTCCCGGCCGTCGGCGTCCACGTCCGCGATCGACAACTGGTGGTTGCCCTGGCCCGCGGTGCCGGCGTTGGTGGAGCTGTTGCTGTCGAAGGTCCAGCGCCGGGTCAGCGCGCCGTTGCGGAAGTCCCAGGCGACGACCACGGTCCGGGTGTAGTAGCCGCGGGCCATGATCAGGCTGGGGCGCTGGCCGTCGAGGTAGGCGGTGCCGGCCAGGAAGCGGTCGACGCGGTTGCCGTACGAGTCGCCCCAGGAGGAGACCGTGCCGCGCGGCGGCTCGTAGTTCACCGTCGACAGGGCGGCGCCGGTGCGGCCGTCGAACATGGTCAGGAACTCCGGCCCGGTCAGGATGTAGCCGCTGGAGTTGCGGTGGTCCGCGCCGGAGTTGCCGATCACCTGCCCGGTGCCCGAGACGGTGGCGTCGGCGGTCTTCATCGCCACCTCGGCGTCGCCGTCACCGTCGTAGTCGTAGACCTGGAACTGGGTGTAGTGCGCGCCCGCCCGGATGTTGCGGCCCAGGTTGATCCGCCACAGCCGGGTGCCGTTGAGCCGGTAGGCGTCGACGTAGACCGGGTCGGTGACCCCGGACTGCGAGTTGTCCTTGGCGTTCAGCGGCTCCCACTTGAGCACGATCTCGAGCTGCCCGTCGCCGTCGAGGTCGCCGACGCTGGCGTCGTTGGCCGCGTACGCGGAGCTGCCCGGATTCTGGATCGGGACATCGAGATAGCCGTTCGCGAAGTTCAGCGCGGCGCCCGAGGCGGCCTGCTCGACGCCACCGACGACGGCCCGCACGGTGTAGGCCGCCCCCGCCGCGGCGCCCGCGTCCAGGTAGTTGGTCGAGGCGGTGACCGGGCTGGCGTTGACCTTGGTGGCGCCGCGGTAGACGTTGAAGCCCACGTCGGCCGGGTCGGCGGCGAGCCAGCGCCAGCTCACCAGGTTGCCGCTGCCGGAGCGCACGCTGATCAGGCCGCGGTCCAGGCGCTCCATCTGGCGCGCCGCGGCGGCGACCGACGACGCCGGCGCGGACGCCGCCGACGCGTCGATGGCGGTCAGCAGCGCGGCACCGAGCGCCACGACACCCAGGCCGGCGATCTTCGTGATCGTGCGCATGCGGATCCCCTCGAAGTGACGCTCATCTATTGGGAGCGCTCCCAGCGTGCCGCCGCGACCCGCCCGCGTCAAGCCCCGGAAATCAACATTTGTAAATATCTTCCTATGCATGGGAGCGCTCCCATGAGATGATGCGGTGATGTCCCTCAGCAAGCCGGCGGTAGCGCTGGCCGCAGCCGCCCTGGTCGCCCTCGGCCTCGCCACCGCATCCTCCCCCGCGTCCGCCGCCGCGGGCTGCCGGGTGGCCTACACGGTCACCAGCCAGTGGCAGGGCGGCTTCGGCGCCGCCGTCGCGGTGACCAATCTCGGCGACCCGGTCACCAGCTGGACCCTGGGGTGGAGCTTCCCGTCCGGGCAGACCGTCACCCAGCTGTGGAACGGCGTGGTCAGCCAGTCCGGCGCCGCCGTCACGGTCCGCGACGCCGGCTACAACGCCGCCATCGCCACCGGAGCGTCGGCGTCGTTCGGCTTCAACGGCGCCTGGACCGGCAGCAACGCGGTCCCGGCCGCCTTCACCCTCAACGGCGTCACCTGCACCGGCGGGGTCACCCCCACGACGCCACCGCCCATGACCACACCACCCACCACCACACCACCGCCCACGGGTGGCGTCGTCAAGGTGATGGCGCTGGGCGACTCGATCACCGGATCGCCGGGCTGCTGGCGGGCGCTGCTGTGGCAGAAGCTGCAACAGGCCGGGCAGGCCGCCGCGGTGGACTTCGTCGGCACCCTGCCGGGACAGGGCTGCGGCTTCGCCTACGACGGCGAGAACGAGGGCCACGGCGGCTTCCTGGCCACCAACGTCGCGGACCAGAACCAGCTGCCGGGCTGGCTGTCGGCCACCGACCCGGACGTCGTCATGATGCACTTCGGCACGAACGACGTCTGGAACAACCGCTCCCCCGCCACGATCCTCGCGGCGTTCACCAAGCTGGTCGGCCAGATGCGCGCCTCGAACCCGGCGATGAGGATCCTGGTGGCGCAGATCCTGCCGATGAACCCGAGCAACTGCGCCGAGTGCGCCCAGCGGGTGACGGCCCTCAACGCGGCGATCCCGGCCTGGGCGGCGACGACCGGCACGGCGGCCTCCCCGGTCACGGTGGTCGACCAGTGGACCGGCTTCGCCACCGCGACCGACACCTCCGACGGCGTGCACCCGAACGACGCCGGCAACCGGAAGATCGCCGACCGCTGGTACCCGGCGCTGACGGCGGCCCTGTCCTGACGGCGGCCCTGTCCTGACCCCTCAGCGCCGACCCAGCGCTGAGGCCACAGCGGCGGCCCCGGACCGGGCGGAGGTCCGGGGCCGCTTCGTGGTCACCGGCCGGGCACGGCCAGCTCGCCGAGCTCGGACCAGTCGTCCTGGTCGACCGCCTGGCTGACGATCTTCGGCGTGGCGACCAGGTGCGCCGGCAGGTCCTGCTGGGCCTGCTTGAAGTGGGCCGAGCCGACGTGCGCCGCGCCCGCCTCGCCGTCGCGGAACGCCTCCACCAGGACGTACTCGTCCGGATTGTCGACGCTGCGGGACCAGTCGAACCACAGGCAGCCCGGCTCGGCGCGGGTCGCGGCGGTGAACGCCGCCGCGATCAGCGGCCAGCGGTCGGCGTCCTCCGCCTTGATCAGGAACTTCGCGGTAATAAAGATCATCTTTGCCCCCTTTCGCAAGTGTCCACACTGTCACGGTTGATGACCACCTCATCACTGAGTGATGAGAATCGGTCGCCGGAAATTCAGTTCTGCCACGACTCGCGCAGGTCAGGGATATCTGGCAATGTCAACGTCAGGGCTGTGAGCTGGGCCACAACTGCCAGCGGTTTGCCCGGACGGAGGATCGATGATGATTCAACGACCGACGGCGCTCAGGCGACCGTCGCGGTGGGCCTCCACGATCGGCGTGCTAGCACTGCTGACCTCGGTCGCGGCCTGCTCCAGCGGCCCCGAGGGCACAGTGGTCAACCTCTACGGCGGGGCCAGCGGGGTCGGCTTCGACAAGATCATTGACGACTGCAATCAACAGGCGGCCGGCCGCTACACGATCGTCGGCAACCTGCTGCCCAGCGACGCCGACGGCCAGCGCGACCAGTTCGTGCGCCGGCTCGCCGCCAAGGACGACGGCATGGACCTGCTCGGCATGGACGTGACCTGGACCGCCGAGTTCGCCGAGGCCAAGTGGATCCGGGAGCTGACCGGGGACCAGAAGGCCCAGGCCACCAAGGACACCCTGCAGCCACCGATCGACACGGCCACCTGGAAGGACAAGCTCTACGGCGTGCCGCGCACGACCAACGTTCAGCTGCTGTGGTACCGCAAGTCGCTGGTGCCCACCCCGCCCAAGACGTTCGACGAGATGATCTCGATGGCCCAGCAGCTCAAGGCCCAGGGCAAGCCCTACGAGATCGGTCTCACCGCGGCCCAGTACGAGGGCTACGTGGTCAACGTCAACAACCTGATCACCGCGTACGGTGGCACGCTGGTCAACGAGGACAGCTCGGCGCCCACCATCGACGACAAGACCGTGCAGGCGCTGACCCTGCTGCACAAGCTCGCCACCTCCGGCGTGACCAGCGCGTCGCTGTCCAACGCCCAGGAGCCGGAGGTGTTCGCCGACCTGCAGGCCGGCCGCTCCGCCTTCTCGCTCAACTGGCCCTACGTGCTCAGCTCGATGCGCGAGGCGAACCCGGGGATTGTCGACGACCTCGGCTACGCGCCGTACCCGTCGGTGGACGGCGGCCCGCCGAAGGTGACGCTGGGCGGGATGAACTACGCCATCAGCACGTTCAGCAAGCATCCGGAGGAATCGTTCGAAGCCGCGATGTGCCTGCGCAACTCCAAGAACGCGCTCAGCGCCGCCCTCGACGCCGGTGACGTGCCGGCCCTGGCCACCGTCTTCGACCTGCCGGAATTCAAGGAGGCCTACCCGATGGCCGACGTCATGATGACCGAGCTGGAAGCCGCCGTGCCGCGGCCGGTGTCGCCGGTGTATCAGAACATCTCGACGCTCGTCTCCACCACGCTGTCGCCGCCGCAGAGCATCAACCCGCAGCAGGCGGCCGACAAGCTGCGCGACTCCATCAAGGACGCGATCGACGGCAAGGGAATCGTGCCATGACCGCCACCCCCACCGCGGCGGCCGCGGAGGCGGCCGGGAACCAGATCGACGACGGCACCACCGAGATCGCCCGCCAGCGGCACACCGACGCCAAGCGGGCCGAGCGCAAGCTGGGCCTGCTGCTCGTCGCCCCGGCCGTGGTGATCATGCTCGCGGTGGCCGCCTATCCGATCCTGTACGCGTTCTGGCTGTCGCTGAACAAGGCCGACCTGCGCCGGCCGGACGCCAACCAGTTCATCTGGTTCGACAACTACGTCACCGTGCTGTCCAGCCCGATCTGGTGGACCGCGTTCGGCGTCACCATGTTGATCACCATTGTCGGCGCGACCCTGGAACTGGTGCTGGGCATGCTGCTGGCGATCGTCATGCACCGCACGATCGTGGGGCGCGGGCTGGTGCGCACCTCGGCGCTGGTGCCGTACGCGATCGTGACCGTGGTCGCCGCCTTCTCCTGGCGTTTCGCCTGGACCCAGGGCCTCGGCTGGCTCGCGAGCGGTGATTCGGCGCCGCTCACGGAGTTTTGGCCGTCGATCGGGATCATCATCCTGGCCGAGGTCTGGAAGACGGTCCCGTTCATGGCCCTGCTGCTGATGGCCGGGCTGGCGCTGGTGCCCGAGGACCTGCTCAAGGCCGCCTCGATGGACGGCGCGAACGCGTGGAAGCGCTTCTGGATGGTCACCGTGCCGCTGATCAAGCCGGCCATCCTGGTGGCGCTGCTCTTCCGCACCCTGGACGCGTTCCGGGTGTTCGACAACATCTTCATCCTCACCAGCGGGTCGAACAAGACCAGTTCGGTGTCGATGGTCGCCTACAGCAACCTGATCCGAGGGCTGAACCTCGGCATCGGGTCGGCGATGTCGGTGCTGATCTTCATCACCACCGGGATCATCGCGTTCGCGTTCATCAAGCTCTTCGGGGCGGCAGCGCCCGGATCCGACGCTGAGGGGAGGCGGTAGTCATGCAGCCGGAGACCACGAACCGCAAGCTGATGTGGTGGGGTGTCAACGCGATCGTCCTGCTGTACGCGTTCGTCCCGGTGTTCTGGATCGTGTCGCTGTCGTTGAAGGACGACGCGACGCTCAACGACGGGAACTACTTCCCCACCGCGCCGAGCGACGACAGCTACTCCGCGATCTTCAACAACCCCGACTTCCTCCGGGCGCTGGCCAACTCGATCGGCATCTGCGTCATCGCCACCTTCATCGCCATCGCGTTCGGCACCATGGCCGCGTACGCCATCGCCCGCCTCGATTTCCCGGGCAAACGGACGATCGTGGCGACGGCGCTGCTCGTCTCGATGTTCCCGCAGATCGCGCTCGTCACGCCGCTGTTCAAGATCGAGACGGCGATCGGGCTGTTCGACACCTGGCCCGGCCTGATCATCCCGTACATCGCCTTCGCGCTGCCGCTGGCGATCTACACGCTGTCGGCCTTCTTCCGGGAGATCCCCTGGGACCTGGAGAAGGCGGCGAAGATGGACGGCGCGACGCCGTACCAGGCCTTCCGCCGGGTGATCACCCCGCTGGCCATGCCCGGCATCTTCACCACCGCCATCCTGGTCTTCATCTCCTGCTGGAACGACTTCCTGTTCGCCCTGTCGCTCACCTCGACGTCGAACGCGCGCACCGTCCCGGCCGCGATGAGCTACTTCACCGGGGCCACCACCTTCGAGAAGCCGACCGGGCCGATCGCGGCCGCGGCCGTGGTCATCACCATCCCCATCGTGATCTTCGTGCTGGTCTTCCAGCGGCGGATCGTCGCGGGGCTGACCTCGGGCGCCGTCAAGGGCTGACCCCTACCCCGCATACCTACTCCGGAGGAGCTGACGTGGCCGAGATCGTTCTGGACCATGTGGTCAAGCGTTATCCCGACGGCGCCCTGGCCGTGGACGACTTCAACCTCGAGATCGCCGACGGCGAGTTCATCATCCTGGTCGGCCCGTCCGGGTGCGGGAAGTCGACCACGCTGAACATGGTGGCGGGCCTGGAGGACATCACCGCCGGCAAGCTGCTCATCGACGGCCAGGTGGTCAACGACAAGGCGCCGAAGGACCGGGACATCGCCATGGTGTTCCAGTCCTACGCGCTCTACCCGCACATGACGGTCGGCGACAACATGGGCTTCCCGCTCCGGCTCGCCGGCATGGACAAGGAGACCATCAAGCAGAAGGTGGGGCAGGCGGCGGAGATGCTGGAGCTGACCCAGCACCTGGACCGCAAGCCGGCCAACCTGTCCGGCGGGCAGCGCCAGCGGGTGGCGATGGGCCGGGCCATCGTCCGGTCGCCGAAGGCGTTCCTGATGGACGAGCCGCTGTCGAACCTGGACGCCAAGCTGCGGGTCCAGATGCGCACCCAGATCTCCCGCATCCAGAAGAACCTCGGCACGACGACCCTCTACGTGACCCACGACCAGACCGAGGCGATGACCCTGGGCGACCGCGTGGTGGTCATGCGCGCCGGGGTGGTCCAGCAGGTCGGTTCGCCGGCCCACCTGTACGCCCACCCGGCCAACCTGTTCGTGGCGGGCTTCATCGGCAGCCCGTCGATGAACTTCTTCCCCGGCCAGCTCCGCGGGGACAGTGTGGTGACCGCCCTGGGCGAGGCGGTGCTGCCGGACAACGTGCGCCAGGCCCTGGGCGAGGCGAAGGGAGAGCGCGAGGTCATCATCGGCATCCGCCCGGAGCACTTCGAGGACGCCGCGCTGGTGGGCGACAAGCCGGGCGCGACCTTCGACGCCCCGGTCGACATCGTGGAGGCGATGGGGTCGGACGTCTACGCGTACTTCACCATGACCGGCGAGGGCGCCCACTCCCAGGACCTCGACGACCTGGCCAAGGACACCGGCAACGACCTGCACAGCGGGGGCGTCGACGTGACCGCCCGGCTGGACGCCGCGGCGAACGTGCGCCGCGGCGGCACGGCCCGGATCTGGTACGACACCTCGAAGATCCAGGTGTTCGAGATCGCGAGCGGCAAGAACCTGATCGCCCCCTGAGCTGGTTGGTGAGGTATCGCGGGAAGCCCGCCGCCGGTGACCCGGCGGCGGGCTCGCCGTAGGTGTCGGCGTCCTCGGTCACCCGGAACGGATACGCGCGGCGGCTGCCGGTTTGACGGTCGGGGCCGACGGCGGCAGTCTTCGTTTGCGAGGATGAGCGGCAGATGACCGTCCGGCGACATCGAGGGGGCTGCCACGGCCAGGGAGACCGGCCGCAAGGTCATCGCGTCGAACAAGAAGGCGCGACACGACTACGCGGTCCTCAAGACGTACGAGGCCGGCCTGGTGCTGGCCGGCACCGAGGTGAAATCGCTCCGCGCCGGGTACGCGTCGATCGTCGACGCCTTCGCCCAGGAGCACGAGGGCGAGCTCATGCTCTACAACCTGCACATCGCCGAGTACGGCTTCGGCTCGTGGACCAACCACGCGCCCCGCCGGACCCGCAAGCTGCTGCTGCACCGCATCGAGGTCGACCGGATCCTGGACAAGCTGCGCGAGCCCGGCAACACCCTGGTCCCGCTATCGCTGTATTTCAACGACGGCTGGGCGAAGGTCGAGCTGGCGCTGGCCCGCGGCAAGCGGGAATACGACAAGCGCCAGGCGCTCGCCGAGCGGGACGCCAACCGCGAGATCGCCCGCGCGATGGGCCGCCACCTCAAGGGACGCACCCGTGGGTGAGCTCAGACCCGGATGAGGTGCGCCGCGCACTGGAAATTCTCCGCGGCGTGCAGGCTGCGCCAGTAGGTCACCACCACCGAATTCTGCAGGCAGCCCTCGTGGAAGCAGCGCACCCGCAGCCGGGTGCCCTCCGGCACGAAGGCTGTCCGGCCGGGATGCCGCCGGCAGGTGGTGGTGGGCGTCAACTCGTGCACGAAGTTGCGCCAGTGGCAGGTCTCCTCGGCACAGACCGCCAGTTGCCCGCGCGGGTAGAGAGTGCGCATGTCGACCACCTCCGGGTGACGCGCTCCACCCTCGAAGCTACGCCGCGCCCGCGCCGGTCACAAACGCCGTCCACCCTGCTCCGGCAGGGGCGATTCGGCCGCTTCCGGCAGGGGCAACTCGGCCGCCTCGCCGGCGGTCGGCGGGGCCGCCGAGTGGGTCGGCGCCGGGCGGTCCGGCCCGCTGCGCCGCGAATACCGGCCCTGGCCGCGGGTCACCGGCAGGCCGATCATGTGGATCGGCGCCGGCGGCTCGTTGAAGCGGCCCGGCCCCCAGCGGATCCAGACCGCGATCCGGCCGGCTTCGGCCTCGGCGAGCAGCTTGTCCACCGTCCGTCTGCGGTCGGTGTGGTCGACCTCGACGACGATCGGCGGCGCGGCCGGCCGGGCCAGCGCCACGTCGAGCACCGAATGCTGCTTGTCCATCGGCGGCGGCAGCCTGACCACGCTGGGGGCGCGCCGGTAGACCCGCCAGCCCCGCGCGAGCCCCCAGGCCGCCACCTCGTCGATGATCCGGCCGGTGACCTCGTCCTGGGTGAGGCCCGCGAAGGTCAACTCGGCCAGCCGCTCCGCCAGGTCGTCCATCAGGGCAGATTAGCCGCACCCCCCGACACCCGGCCCGGCGACTTACCCACGCTATTGAAAACGGTTATCACTACTGCAGGAAGCGGGCAAGACCACGCTCGCCGCCCTGTTCAGCCGCCAGCTCGCCGCGCAGGGGCGCACGGTGCTCGCCCTCGACGCCGACATCAGGCTCCGACGCCGCTGAGCATGGCCAGGGCCTGGTCGTAGACGCCGTTGGCCGCGGCGTGGCGGAAGAACCTGGCGCGTTCCACGACGATCTCGTTGGCGTCGGGCTGAGCGCCCAGCAGCGTCATGGTCTCGGTCAGGAATTCGTCGAGCGGCATGGCGTTGTCGCTGTTCTGCTGGTCCATCAGGGTGGTCCGGACCCCCGGCGGGGCCACCTCGATGACCTGGACGTCGGTGCCGTTCAGCTGGACGCGCAGGCTCTCGGAGAAGGAGTGCAGGGCGGCCTTGGTCGCGTTGTAGGTCGGGGTGATCGGCAGCGGCACGAACGCCAGCGCGGAGGTGATGTTCATGACGACCGCGTCGGCCTGGGTCGCCAGCCGGGGCAGGAAGGCGTACGTCATCCGGATCGTGCCGAGCAGGTTGACGGTGATGTGGTCCTCGGCGATCGGCAGCGAGGCCGGGTCGAGCAGGTTCTCCGGCAGCATGATGCCGGCGTTGTTGATCAGGACGTTGAGCCGCGGGTGGCTCGCGGCCAGGGTGTCGGCGGCGCGGGTGATGGCGGCGGGGTCGGTGACGTCCAGCACGATCGACTCGATGCCCGGGTGTTCGGTGGTGATCTGGTCGAGCAGTTCCTTACGCCGGCCGGCGATGATCACCTTGTTGCCGGCCTCGTGCAGGCGCAGGGCCAGGCCGTGCCCGATGCCGGCGGTGCCGCCGGTGATCAGGATCGTGTTGCCGGTGGTCTTCATGGGGTGTTCTCTCCTTCTCCGCGGCGGGCCGGCATACGCCCGCGGCACCGACTATGCGGGCGGCTCGGCACGGGCGGGAGAGGACGGCTTATCCATGGATCGCGGATCCCTGGCTGGAACGGCCGGAGGCGGACACCATGGGGTCATGCACAAGAAGGAGCTGGCCGACTTCCTGCGCCGGCGGCGCGAAACGCTGCAACCCGGCGACGTTGGACTGCTGCCGGGCCCGCGCAGGCGCACCGGAGGACTACGCCGCGAGGAGGTCGCCTCGCTGGCCGGCATGTCCACCGACTACTACGCCCGGCTCGAGCAGCAGCGCGGCCCGCAACCCTCCGTCCAGATCACCGCCGCGCTGGCCCGGGCGTTGCGCCTGACGCAGGACGAACGCGACCACCTCTTCGGCCTCATCGGCCACCACGCGCCGGCCCGATTCCACCACTCCGAGCACGTCAGTCCCACCCTGATGCGGGTCCTCGACCGGCTCGGCGACTGCCCCGCCCTGATCTTGTCCGACCTGGCCGACACCCTGGCGCAGAACCCCCTTTCCATCGCCCTGGTGGGCGACCAGACCCGCCACACCGGCCTGGCCCGCAGCGCCTACTACCGCTGGTTCATCGATCCGGCCGAACGCCTGAGTTACCCCGACGAGGACCGAACGCGCCACGGCCGCGCCCAGGCCGCCCGGCTACGGTCGGCGCTGACGACCGGCAGCGACACGCACAGGGCCGCCCGGATCGTCGCCGAGCTCCGAGACCGCAGTCCAGAATTCGTCCGGCTCTGGGACCTGCAGGAGGTCGCCCAACGCTACGACGCCCACAAGACGCTCGTCCATCCCGAGCTCGGCCGGATCGACGTCGACTGCGAGGTCCTGTACGCCGAGAACCGCGCCCAGACTCTCATCGTGCTGACCACCCGCCCCGGCACGGAGAGCCACACCAAACTCCAATTGCTCTCCGTCATAGGACACCAGCAGCTCACGTCCTGACCCTCGGGCGGCGCACCCGCTGCCCGCCACTTCCCGGACCGCGAGGTGCTGCTTCGCCCGCCTGACGTCAGGGCTTGCCGAACCAGGCGGCCAGCGCCTGCTCGAGACCGTCGCCGGTGGAGCCCTCCCAGGCGACGTAGCAGTCCGGGCGCAGCAGCAGCGCGGTGTCCAGGCCCGGGGCGGCGGCGACGTCGACCCGGGCGGCCCAGCGGCCCACGTCGAGGCGGCCGGTGGGGTCGAGCAGCAGCGGCCGGCCGGTCCGGGTCAGCGCCGTCAGGCCCGGCACGTCCGGGGCCCAGCGCCCCACGTGCGGCCCGGTCGCGCCGGGCATCCCGTAGCGGATGTCGGCGCCCGCGATCAGCCCGGCGAGGTGCCGGCGGGTGTCGGCGGAGGTCAGCAGCTCGCCGAAGAGCTGGCGCAGCGCGGTCACCTCGCCGCCCGGCCCGACCAGCACGGACTGGGCCCGGGTGTGCATGGTGACCCGCTCGCCGACCGGCCGGCGCTCGGCCTCGTAGGTGTCCAGCAGGCCGTCCGGCGCGTGGCCGCGCACCTCGGCGGCCAGCTTCCAGCCCAGGTTGATCGCGTCCTGCAGGCCGAGGTTGAGCCCGGGGCCGCCGAGCGCCGAGTGCACGTGCGCCGCGTCGCCGAGCAGCAGCACCCGCCCCGCCCGGTAGGTCGAGGCCAGCCGGGTGTTGCCGCCCTGGAGGCGCCGCAGCAGGTGCGGTCCGGCGCCGGTGGGCGCGGCCAGCGGCAGGTCCGCGCCGAGCACCCGCGCCGCGGCGGCCCGCAGCTCGGCCAGGGTCATCTCGCCGTCGCCGGGCTGGTGACGCTCCCCCACGCTGATCAGCGGGTCGCGTCCCGGCATCGGCGCCCAGGCGATCATGCCGTGCTCGGTGCGGGTGTGCAGGAACGGCGGCACCACCCCGAAGCCCGGCACGTGCAGGGCGCCCCGCGCGTCGACCATGGTCGCGGGCACGCTGACGTGCGCCGTCCGGGAGACCGTGTCGTCCCTGGTCACTCCCGGGAAGTCGATCCCGGCGAGCTTGCGGACCACGCTGTGCCCGCCGTCGGCACCGACCAGGTAGGACGCCTCGACCGGGGCCGCGCCGGCGACCTCGACCGTCACCGACCCCCGATGCTGGGTCAGGCCCAGCACCTCGTGGCCGCGGCGGACCTCGACGCCGAGCTCCGCCGCCCGCTCGGTCAGCATCTGCTCGATCCGGCGCTGCGGCACCAGCATCGTGTGCAGCGGGTTGTCCGGCAGATCGTGCAGGTCGAGCGGGAAGGCGCCGAAGGTGAAGCCCGGCGCCGGCTGCGGCGGCCCCGGGCTGTCGGCGAGGCGCTCGTAGAGCCCCCGCCGGTCCAGCATGCGGATGACCTGCCCGACCAGGCCGTTGGCCCGCTGCTCGGTGGTGGGCTCCGGCAACCGTTCCAGGACCAGCGGCCGGACCCCGGCCAGGGCCAGCTCGCAAGCGAGCATGAGGCCGTTCGGTCCGGCTCCGGCGATGACGACATCGATCATGGTCACATCCCTTTCCGGGTACGGGGCATCGGCCCGGCCGGATCCGACGGGGCTGACGCTGGGCAGGTCACAAGCGGTGGGTCAGGAGCCGGGCGGTGGCTCCGGGGCGGGCAGCCCCGCGGCGAACTGGGCGAGGGCCTCGGTGAGCAGTTGGCTCATCGGCACCCGCGGCTCGGCCCGCAGGGAGTGGGTCTGCGCGACATCGGTGGCGGCCATCACGGCGGCGGCCACCAGGTGCGGATACATGTCCTTGTGCGGGTCTGTGCCGGTGCGGTCGGCGACGGCGACGGCGAATTCGGCCTGCGCCTGCACCGAGGCCCGCAGCAGATCGCCCTGCAGGGCCGGTTCGGCGATCATGGCGCGCACCCCGGCGACCCAGGAGTCGCGGTCGGCCACCGGGTGGGCGAGCAGCTCGGGACCGGGCTCGAAGTAGGTGAGCGCGGCCTGGGAGATGGCCGTCCACAGCGGCTCGTGCGCCGGCCGGGCCCGCAGTTCATCGGCGCCGCGCCGGAGCCGATCGAGGTGGCGGGAGACGATGGCCTCGCCCTTGCTGCCGAAGTAGTTGTTGAAGGTCCGGGGTGACACGCCGGCCGCCGCGGCGATGTCTTCCACTCTGACGTTGTCGAAGCCCCGCTCGACGGCGAGGCGGATGGCGGCCCAGCTCAGCGCGGCGCGTGTCTCGGCCTTCTTGCGCTCGCGGAGCCCCATGGCCACGACTGTAGCCCAAATTGCGTGACACGCAAAGATGCGGGGCGCGCAAGATTCGTACCCGTTCCGATCCGCGCGGGGCTGGATTCCGTACCGGTCGATGGCACCGACATGGAGGTATCACCGTGCATGGAATCCCCGACGCCGGTTCCACCGACGGATCGCCGGCGGCGGCGCCGCCGGACTGGCCCGAGCCCGACGCTCCCCTGCCCGCCGAGGAGCCGACGATCGAGCTGCCGCCCGTCACCGAGGCCATGCTCGCCGAGGACGCGTCGACCTCGACGCCCACCCTGGCGGCAGCCGCGCTCTCCCTCGCCCTGGCCAAGCCCGCCCGGTCCCGGATCCGCATCCCGGCCCTGGAGCGGCGGAGCCCCCGGCCCGCGCGGCCGGCCGCCGCGGCCAACACCGTCGGGCTGGACGACCTGCTGGCCGACCGCGACGACACCGACCGCGACGACACCGGCCGGGACCAGACCGGCTGGGACCACAACGACTGGGAGCAGAACGCCCAGAACCGGACCGACTGGGACCACAACGGCTGGGACCAGACCGACCGGGACCAGAACGCCCAGGACCGGACCGACTGGGACCAGACCGGTTGGATCGGGCCGGCCGAGGATTCCGCCGGCCCGGCCGAGCCAACCGATCGAGCCGAAGAACCGGTGAGCGGCGAGCAGCCGCCCCCGCCCGGCCGGCGCTGGCTGGTCGGTGCCGGGATCGCGGCCGCCGCCCTGCTGCTGACCGGTACGACCGTCGTGGTGCTGACCCGCGGCGGCGAACCCAGCGACGCGGGACCCGCCGGCTGGAGCCCGCCGATCGCCGCGGCCGTCGCCCCCTCGTCACACACGGTGACCGCCGCGCTCGACGGCCGCACCGCAGCCGGCTTCGACCTGGTGGACGGCGCCAAGCGGGTCATCGTGCGGGCCGCGGACCTCGGCGACACCCTCTACCGGATCACCACCCCGGAGTCCGGTGCTGCGGTGCCGCGCGTCGACGAGCAGGACGGCCGGGTCCGGCTGAGCCTCGGCGGCGGCGCCCAGGCCGTCGACATCACCCTGAACGCGGCCGTGCTCTGGGATCTGCGGTTCTCCGGGGGCGCCGAGTTGTCCACCATCGACCTGAGCGCGGGCCGGGTCGGCGGCGTGGATCTGACCGGCGGGGCGAGCCGGATCGCCCTGACGCTGCCGCCGCCGGACGGCACGCTGAGCGTCCGGATGAGCGGCGGGGTCAGCCTCTTCGACGTGCGCGCGGCCGGGCAGACCCCGGTCCGGGTCCGGGTCGGCAGCGGCGCCGGGCAGGTCACCCTGAACGGACAGAACCACGCCGGGGTCTCCGCCGGGCAGACGTTCACACCGGCGGACTGGGGCACCACCGTGGACCGCATCGACGTCGACGCCGCGGCCGGGATGACCGCCATGACCGTCGCACCCTACTAGCCGGTAATGACAGGATGGCGGGCATGACGGATGTGACGCCCGCGCTCGCCCGCGAGGCCTGGCGGCTCGCCGAGCCGCTGCACGCGATGATCTATTTCGCCCCCGAGGTGCGGGAGCGCTTCGCGGCGCTCGGCGTGCCGGCCGGCACCGACTACTTCGCCTCGCGCGGCGCCGCGCTGGGTCCGGTCGGCCCCGCCCCGGTGGTCGCGACCTTCTACAACTTCAACCCCGCCCTGGTCGCGCGCGCCCTGCCCGCGGCCTGGGAGATCGTGACCCCGGCGGCGGCGCTCGCGGCCCGGCTCGACGCCGCCGGCGCGGCGCTGACCCGCGGCCTCGGCGACGCCGTCGGGAGCCCCGAGATGGCCGAGGCCGCCGAGCTCGCCCGGCGGGCGGCGGAATCGGCCGGCGCGTACGCCGCCGGGCGGGCGCTGTTCGCCGCGCATGCCGACCTCGACTGGCCACAGGCGCCGCACCTGGTGCTCTGGCACGCCCAGACGCTGCTGCGCGAGTTCCGCGGCGACGGGCACCTGGCAGCGTTGCTGGTGGCCGGGGTGAGCGGGCTGCAGTCGATCATCCTGCACGCGGCGTCGGGCAAGGCCAACGCCGGGTTCCTGCGCTCCAGCCGGGGCTGGAGCACCGAGCAGTGGGCCGACGAGGCGGCCGCGCTGCGGGAGCGAGGGCTGCTGACCGGCGACGAACTCTCCGACCAGGGCCGGGCGCTGCGCGACGGTCTGGAAGCCGACACCGACCGGCTGGCCGCGCCGGCGTACCAGGTGCTCGGTGCCGACGGCGCCGCCCGGCTCGCGGAGCTGGCCCGGCCGCTGAGCCGGACTCTGGTCAAAGCGGGCTTTCTGGCCCCGGCGATGCCGCCCCGGCGGTGATCCACATCCCAGCCATCTCGATGCTGTTGCCAAGACTTTGCAACTGCCACGGAGCGCAATATGCTGTACGGCATGGACATTCAGGCGATGCACATCGCCAACGGGATCGTGAGCGGCCCGGTCTCGGCGGTCTTCGCGGCCTTCGCGGCCCTGGCCCTGGCGGTCTGCGTGTGGCGCGCCCGCGCCGATCTGGATGACCGGCTGGCCCCGATGGCCGGGCTGGTCGCGGCGTTCATCTTCGCCGTGCAGATGCTCAACTTCCAGGTCCTGCCCGGGGTGTCGGGCCACCTGCTCGGCGGCACGCTGGCCGTCGTCCTGGTCGGGCCCTGGGTCGGCGCGCTCTGCGTCTCGACCGTCCTGATCATCCAGTGCCTGCTCTTCGCCGACGGCGGCCTGACCGCGCTCGGCCTCAACATCACCAACATGGCGATCATCGGCACGGCGGCCGGCTACCTGCTGGTGGCGGGCCTGCTGCGGGTGCTGCCCAAGACGCCGTCCGGGCTCGGCGCGACCGCCCTGATCGCCTCGGTCATCGGCGTGGTCGCCGCCTCGCAGGGCTTCGTCTTCGAATACTGGCTCGGCGGCACCACCCAGCTCTCGCTGCCCTGGGTCGCCGGCACCATGGCCGGCACCCACGTGCTGATCGGCATCGGTGAGGGCCTGATCGCGGCGACCACCGTGGCCACCGTGGCCCGGGTCCGCCCCGACCTGGTCTACGCGCTGCGCCGGTTCCGCAAGCCGCCGCCCCCGGTCGCGGCCACCGCCGCGCCGGCCACCGTCTCGGGAGGCAACGCGTGACCAAGCGACTCGGCTGGTTCCTGGCCGGCGGCCTGCTGGTCGCCCTGCTGCTGGCCGGCGTGGTCAGCAACTTCGCCTCCAGCAGCCCGGACGGCCTGGACGCGACGGCCCGCGAGGGCTGCACGTTCGACGCCCACGGTGAGATCACCGGCGGCACCTGCATGCTCCAGCAGGAGCAGGACCACCAGCTCGCGAGCAGCCCGCTGGCCGACTACGGCATCCGCGGCATCGACAACCCCTACCTGTCGACCGGGCTGTCCGGGGTGCTCGGCGTGCTGGTCACCTTCGCCATCGGCGGCGGCGTCTTCTGGCTCGTGCGGCGCCGCACCCCCGAGCAGGTCTGATGGGCGCGGGCCACGCCCATCCGCTGCACCTGGAGAGGCGGAGCCCGGTGCACGCCCTGCCGCCCGAGGTGAAGATCCTCGCGACCCTGCTGTTCACGATCGTGGTGGTGGCGACCCCCCGCACCGAGTTCGCCGCCTTCGGCGGATACGCCCTGCTGCTCGCGACCGTGACCGTGCTGGCCCGGGTGCCGGTCCCGTGGCTGGCCAAGCGCGCCACCATCGAGCTGCCGTTCGTCGTGCTCGCCGTCGCCCTGCCGTTCGCCGGGCACGGTGAGCGGATCACCTGGCTGGGCATGTCGCTGTCGGTCGACGGGCTCTACGGCGCGTGGAACATCGCCGCCAAGGGCACGCTCGGCGTCGTCGCCTCGCTGCTGCTGGCCGCGAGCACCACCATGCGCGACCTGATCCTGGGCCTGGACCGGCTGCGCTGCCCCCGGGTCTTCACCCAGATCGCCACATTCATGCTGCGCTACCTGGACATCCTGGCCGACGACGCCCGGCGGATGCGGATCGCCCGGCTCTCCCGCGGCTACGACCCGAGATTCCTGTGGCAGGTCAAGGCATTCGCGGTCGGCGTGGGCGCGCTGTTCCTGCGGGCATACGAACGCGGCGAGCGGGTGTACCTGGCGATGGTGTCCCGCGGTTACGACGGACGCCTGCCCCGGCCCGAGTCCGCCGGCGCGACGAAGGCCGACTGGGCGAGCTCGGCAGCGCTGCCCGCGGCGGCCGCCGCCATCGCACTGGCGGCGGTGCTGGCATGAACGAGCGCGCGATCCCCATCCCCATCCCCATCCCCATCCCCATCCCCATCCCCATCCCCATCCCCATCCCCATCCCCATCCCCATCCCCATCCCCATCGCCATCCCCATCGCCATCGCCATCGCCATCGCCGGAGCGCCGGCCGAGGTGATGGCATGAGCCTGGAGATCGCGGGGCTGACCTTCGCATACCCGGACGGCAGCGTGGCGCTGCACGGGGTCGACCTGACGGTCGGCGCGGGCGAGCGGGTCGCGCTGCTGGGCCCCAACGGCGCCGGCAAGACGACCCTGGTGCTGCACCTCAACGGCATCCTGCACGGCGGCGCCGGCACGGTCGACGTGGGCGGGCTGCGGGTGGACGCGGGCGACCGGGCCCGCCTCGCCGAGATCCGGCGCCGGGTCGGGATCGTCTTCCAGGACCCGGACGACCAGCTGTTCATGCCGACCGTCGCCGAGGACGTCGCCTTCGGGCCGGCCAACCTCGGGCTGCGCGGCGCCGAGCTGCGGGCCCGGGTCGACGAGGCCCTCGAAGCCGTCGACATGGCCGCGCACCGCGACCAGGTGCCGCTGCACCTGTCGTTCGGCCAGCGCCGCCGGGTCGCGGTGGCCACCGTGCTGGCGATGCGGCCCGAGCTGCTGGTGCTCGACGAGCCGTCGTCCAACCTGGACCCGGCGAGCCGCCGGGAGCTGGCCGAGATCATCGAACGGCTGCCGGTGACGGTGCTGATGGTGACGCACGACCTGCCGTACGCGCTGCAGCTCTGCCCTCGCGCGGTGATCCTCGACGACGGCCGGATCGTGGCGGACGCGCCGACCACGGATCTGCTGGCCGACGAGGAGCTGCTCCGGGCGCACCGGCTGGAGTTGCCGTTCGGCTTCCACCCGGTCCGCCGCTGACCCTGATCGCCCGCGGATCGGGGCCTTCCCTACGGAGTTGCCGCGACGGCCCGCGGGTAGCGTCGGGGTATGTCGTTCGAGGCGTTCGGGTCGTTGCGGGAACCGGTGCGCCGCGCGGTGTACGAGCACGTCGCGGCGTCCGCCCAGCCGGTGAGCCGCAACGCCGTGGTCGAGGCGCTGGGCATCGGCCGCACCCTGGCGGCGTTCCACCTGGACAAGCTGGTTGACTCGGGGCTGCTCGAGACGGCCTACGCCCCGCGCTCCGGCGGGCCGGGCGCCGGCCGGCCGGCGAAGCTGTACCGCCGGGCGGCGACCGAGTACGCGCTGGCCCTGCCGCCACGCGACTACCGGCTGCTGGCCGACGTGCTCTCGGCCGCGGTGCAGCAGGCCGGCGCGGAGCCGGCAGCCTATGCGGCGGCCCGCGAGCAGGGCGAGAAGCTCGCCGGGGGCGAGCTGGTCGAGAGCCTCACGGCGCTCGGCTACGAGCCGGCCGAGGACACCGACGGAACGGTACGGCTGCGCAACTGCCCGTTCCACGCCATGGCGCAGGCATACCCGCCGCTGGTGTGCGGACTCAACCTGGCCCTGATCGAGGGTCTGGTGGGCGACGGCGGCCGGGTGGCGCGGCTCGACCCGGGACCGGCGGGATGCTGCGTGACCGTCACATGTAAAAACAATAACCATTGACTTACACGGTAGGCTGCTCGGCATGGCTGGCTATCACCTCGCGCAACTCAACCTCGCCCGGCTGCGCGCCCCGCTCGAAAGTCCCGAACTGGCCGACTTCGTCGCCCGGCTACCCGAGATCAACGACCTGGCGGAACGCTCCCCCGGATACGTCTGGCGGCTCCAGGACTCCTCGGGCGACGCGACCGCGCTGCGCCCCTTCGAGCCGGACGTCATCGTGAACCTGACCGTGTGGGAGTCGGTCGAGTCACTGCACGCATTCACCTACCGGTCCGGGCACCTGGAGCCCATGCGCCGGCGGCGCGACTGGTTCCGCACCTTCGGCGGACCGCACCAGGTGCTGTGGTGGATCCCGGCCGGGACGCTACCCACCGTCACCGAGGCCGGCGACCGGCTGGCCCTGCTGACCCGACTCGGCCCCTCACCGGAGGCCTTCACGTTCCGCGAGCCGCATCCGGCCCCCGGCCCGACCATCAACCCGACCCCCGACGACCAGGCCGTCGACCCGGCGGTCGCCGGCCAGCCCAGGGCCTGAACGACAATCGCCTGCCGGCCCCGCGCGGCCCGGCTGCGGATCAGCCCATCGGTGAGATCGGCCCCCTGATCGAGCACCGGATTGATGGGCTCGCCGGCGCCAGGAGTGACGCCGGGCACCACGCGTAAGCATCCTAGGTTGCTGGGATAGAGGGGTTTCGGGGGCCACGGCGACGGTCGGCCGCCGATGCCGCCCTCGAGCCCCCGGCTTGGGGCCGGCCTCGGCATCCTGGGCCTGGTCGCCGGCGCGGCCGGGGCCGCACCGGTGACCGCCACCCGGCCGGTGGGCCGGCTGATGAGCGGCGTGCGCTGAGGCCCCCAGGGTCAGCCGGCGACCGCTTCCTCCCGCGCGCGCCGCTCGTCGCCGCTCAGCGTGTGCAGCGGCTTCTCCTCGATGAACAGGACCGCGATCACGGCGAGCAGCGCGATCGGGGCGCCCACCAGGAACAGGCCGGCGGTGGCCTCGCCGTAGACGTCCCGGACGACGGTCAGCGCCTGCGGCGGCAGGGTGGCCAGGTCGGGCACCTTCGCCGTGCCGCCCGTCGCGGTCGCGCCGAGGCGTTCGGCCAGCAGCGAGGTCACCCGGCTGGCCAGCACCGCGCCCAGCGCGCTGACCCCGATCGCGCCACCCATGCTCCGGAAGAACGTGAGCGACGACGTGGTCGCGCCCAGTTCCTGCGCCGGGACGTCGTTCTGGGCCGCCAGCACCAGGTTCTGCATCAGCATGCCGACGCCGACGCCGAGCACCGCCATGTACGCCGACAGCGTCAGCACGCCGGTGTGCGCGTCGATCGTGCTGAGCAGCAGCATGCCGCCGGTCATCACCACCGAGCCGGCCACCAGGTAGGCCTTCCAGCGGCCGTACTTGGTGATGAGCTGGCCGGCGACCGTCGAGGACACCAGCAGGCCGAAGATGAGCGGCAGGCTCATCAGCCCGGCGACCGTCGGCGACTTGCCGAGCGAGATCTGGAAGTACTGCGACAGGAAGACCGTGCCGCCGAACATCGCCACGCCGACCAGCACGCTGGCGACGATGGTCAGCGAGACCGTCCGGTTGCGGAAGACGCTCAACGGAATGATCGGCTCCTTGGCCCGCGATTCCACGTACCCGGAAAGGGCGAGCAGCAGCAGCCCGCCCACGACGAAGATCGCGGTCGGCCACGACGCCCAGGCGAAGTGGTGGCCGGCCAGCGTCGACCAGACCAGCAGGGTGCACACGCCCGCGGTGATCAGGACGGCGCCGAGCCAGTCGATCGAGACCGGCTTGCGGGGCGTCCGGGGCAGGTGCAGCGTCTTCTGCAGCAGCGCGATCGCGGCCAGCGAGAACGGCACCCCGATGAGGAAGCACCAGCGCCAGCCGAGCCAGGAGGTGTCCACCAGCAGGCCGCCGATCAGCGGTCCGGCGATGGTCGCGACGCCGAAGATGGCGCCGAACATGCCGGAGTAGCGGCCCATCTCGCGCGGCGGGATCATCGCCGCCATCACGATCAGCGCGAGCGCGCCCATCCCGCCCGCGCCGACGCCCTGGACGATCCGGCTGACGATCAGGACGCCGACGTTCGGGGTCAGGCCGGCGATCAGCGAGCCCGCGACGAACAGGCAGAGCGAGAGCTGGATCAGGAGTTTCTTGCTGTAGAGGTCGGCCAGTTTGCCCCACAGCGGCAGGGTCGCCGTCATGGCCAGCAGTTCCGTGGTGACGATCCAGGTGTAGACGGACTGGGTGCCGCCCAGGTCGGCGATGATCCGCGGCAGGGCGTTCGACACCACGGTGGAGGCCAGGATCGACACGAACAGGCCGAGCATCAGGCCGGAGAGCGCCTGGACGACCTCGCGATGCGACATCTTCCCGGCGGCCTCCGCCGGCTGTTCGACCGTGCTGCCGGTGGCCGACGTCATCACGCTTCCCCCGTCGTGAGAATGACAAGTTGCTGAGTGGCCCGGGTCATCGCGACGTAGCGGTCGACCGCTCCCTCGATGCCGGTGCCGAACGCCTCCGGGTCGACGAGGACGACCAGGTCGAACTCGAGCCCCTTGGACAGCTCCGGGGTCAGCGACCGGACGCGGTCGGTGGCCCGGAAGGTGGGGTCCCCGATGACGCAGGCGACGCCTTCGGCGTGCGCGGCGAGCCAGGCGTCGAGGGTCGCGCTCAAGGCGGAGACCGATCCGTGTACGACGGGGACGCCGTTGCTGCGGATCGAGGTGGGCACGTTGGCGTCCGGGAGCACGGCCCGGATGACCGGCTCGGCCGCAGCCATGACCTCCTCCGGCGTCCGGTAGTTGATGCTCAGTGCGGCCAGGTCGATCCGGTCGAGCCCGATCCGCTCCAGCCGTTCCCGCCACGACTCGGTGAACCCGTGCCGGGCCTGGGCCCGGTCCCCGACGATCGTGAAGCTCCGGGACGGGCAGCGCAGCAGCAGCATCTGCCACTCCGCGTCGGTCATCTCCTGGGCCTCGTCCACGACGATGTGCGCGAACGGGCCGGCGAGCCGGTCCGGCTCGGCGCCGGGCAGCGCGGCGTCGTCGACCAGGGCGTCCCGCAGATCCTGGTGCCGCAGGCTCACCAGCACGCCTTCACCGTCGTCGTAGGCGGCGGAGTCGATCAGGTCGTCGACAACCGTGGCCATCCGCTCACGCTCGACGGCGACAGCGGCGTCGCGCCGGCGGTTGCGCCGGGACGCCTCCGGGTCGCCGAGCCGCTGCCGTGCCGCGTCCAGGAGCGGCAGGTCGGACACCGTCCAGGCGTGGGCGTTGCCGCGCTGCAGCTTCCGGATCTCGTCGGGGCCGAGCCAGGGAGCGCACTTGCGCAGATAGGCGGGCACCGACCACAGGTCCCCGACGAGGTCGGTCGCCTCGAGCAGCGGCCAGGCGCGGCTGAAGGTGGTGCGCAGTTCCCGGTTCCGCAGCAACGACGCGCGGACCAGGTCGTCCGGCTCATCGCCGTCGTACTTCGCCAGCAGGATCGTCAGCAGTTCTTCCCAGACCTCGTCCCGCGCCTCGTTGTGCGGGGTGCCGGGTCCCGGCGCCTCGAACGCCTCGGCCCAGTCGCCGGCGCTCAGCCAGATGTCGGCATCGCCGGCGGTGACCGTCGTGCCCTTGGCGGGCGGCTGCTCGTAGAACCTGACGGCGGTCTCGATCGCCCGCACCAGATCCGCGGACGACTTCAGGCGGGCCACCTCCGGGTCGGTCTCGGCCGCCGCCGTGGCTCCCTCGGCGACGAGGTCGCGCAGGGTGCAGATCTGCACGTCCTCCTCCCCGAGGCTGGGCAGCACGTCGTCGACGTAGGCCAGATAGGGCTGGTGCGGACCGATGAACAGCACACCACCGCGGCGCTGACCCAGGCGGGGATCGGAGTAGAGCAGGTAGGCGGTGCGGTGCAGGGCGACGACGGTCTTGCCCGTACCCGGGCCACCGTCGACGACGAGAGCGCCGCGGGATCCCGCCCGGATGATGGCATCCTGGTCGGCCTGGATGGTGCCGAGCACGTCCCGCATCCGGGCCGACCGGTTGCCGCCCAGGCTGGCGATGAAGGCGGACTGGTCGTCGAGCGCGGCGTGCCCGGCGAAGCCGTCCGGGGTGAACACCTCGTCCCAGTAGTCGCTGACCCGGCCTCGGGTCCAGCGGTACCGGCGCCGGCTCACCAGGCCCATCGGGTTGGCGTGGGTCGCGCCGAAGAACGGCTCGGCCGCCGGCGAACGCCAGTCGAGCAGCAGCCGGCGCCCCGCGTCGTCGGTGAGGCCGAACCGTCCGATGTACACCGGCTCGGCATCGTCGGCGCTGACGATGCGGCCGAGGCACAGATCCAGGCTGAAGCGGCGCAGTGCGCGCAGGCGAGCGGTCAGCCGGTGGACCTCGGTGTCCCGGTCCACCGCCTGCCGTCCCTTGCCGGCGGGCGCCTTGCGCTGGGTGTCGAGGCTGTCGGACAGCCCGGCGATCGACCGCGCGAGGCTCTCCGCGATGGCCGCGAAGTGCTGCTCGTCGCCGGCGATCAGCGCCGGGTCGGCCTTGGGGAGGAGGTTTTCAGGAAGATCGAACGCGCTGGTGGTCAGAGGGTTCACAGGCAAGCTGAAGCTCCCGTTTCCGCAGGTTTTTGGCCTCGGCGGACGATTCTGCGGTATGACCCGGGTCTTGCGGCAAGCCCCCCGGTGCGGTATACGTTAGAGGTGGAAGGGTGTGGTCACTCCCCTTCATCCCCTCCCCGCCCGGCTTTTGTCCGGGCTTTTTTGCGGTCTTAGCCTGGTCCCATGACGAACGCGACGCGGATCCCCGGAGCGCTCGGCGTGGTCGAGCAATGGCTGGCGGCGGTCAACGCCGGAGACGGCGCCCGCGTCGAGTCCCTGAGCCGGGAGCAGATCGACATCGTGGGTCCACGCGGGCGCGGCAGCGCGCCCCGCTCGGTGCTCAGCGACTGGCTCGCCCGCTCGGGCTTCTCGGCGTCACCGCTGCGCTGGTTCTGCGGCGGGGACGGCCTCGTGGTGGTCGAGCAGGAGGCCCGCTGGCGGGATCCCGCCACGGGCGAGCCGCAGGACAGCTTCCGGATCGGCTCACTGTTGCGGATCATCGACGGCCGGGTGACCCGGTACGAGCGTTTCGACGCCGGGGTCGACGCCGCGCTCGACGCCGCCGGGCTCGACGCCGGCCGCGACGAGGTGACCCGTTAGCGCCGACCTGGCCCTGCGGTGGCTGGCCGGGGCTGGGATAACACCGCTCGGGCCCGGTCGATGGCTGAACAGTAGGCCTTTCGGTGCGACGGAGATGTCGAACGACGACGTGGCTTTCGGCTGTGCGTACGAGATGGTCTTCGAAGGCCCGGCAGACCCGGTGCGGCGGGTCCGGACCGCACTGGGCCTGCTGGATCTGACCGGTGAGTTCGAGGTGCTGACCCATGTGAACGAATACGTTCGCGACCACCACGACCCAGCGGTCATCGACGCCTTCCGGGCCGGCTGCCGCACCCGTCTGGAAGCTGCCGATCCGATCGAGAATCTGCGGTTGTCCCTGCGGACGTACTGGTTTGTCGGAGACACCTCCGCAGCCGCATTCGCCGCGTTGATCGGCGACGACGTACGCCGTCTCGCGGCGAACGGTCTCCTGCCGCGGCTGGCCCACGGTCCGCTGCACCGCCGCGCCCGCCACGTGCTGGAAGACTCCGGCGCGGTCCGCTGGGCCGACAAGCACGACATCCTCCAAGCCGCCGCAACAGTCGCCGAGCTGCACCCGGCGGTGCTCCACGGTCTGCTGGCCGGCTATCACGAGGTCTACGGCGACCTTCAACCGGCGGAGGCGCTCACTCTGCTGGAGCGCCTGCGCCTTCCGGCAGGCGCCGATGGCCTCGCCCGGCTGCGGACGGTTCTGCGCGAGGGCGCCAAGAACCACTACGACGACCCCGCTCTGTGGAGAGCGTCGTAGCACCACGTCGAAGTCCGGCGGCGGCGTTTGACTTCAACCAAGGTTGAGGTTCTACATTCCATTCCTCGATCATTGGCCAACGGAGGTGGACCTGTGACGACAGAGCAGTTGTCCGATGCCGAACTCGCAGCCCAACCTGCCGCCTATTGGACAGGCGTCGCGTACGAGTCTCTCATCACGTTCACCCGAGCCCGGCATGCCGAGCTCGGTTTCACTCAGCCGCAGTTCTGGCTGCTGCGCAACCTCTCCAAGAACGACCTCCTGCCGGCTGGTGGCGGAATGACAGTCCCGGAGCTGCGGCAGGCGATGAGCTCCTATCTCAGGGCCGAGGACGATCTGGCCGGCGAAGCGGAGATTCTGCTGGAACGCGGATGGCTGACCAGAGACGGCGAAGGAAGGCTGTGGATCACCGAAGCGGGGGAAGAGGGCCGCGTCAGCCTCAAACAGCATGCGCCGGCGATCCGCGCTCGCATGCACGAAGACATTGATGAGGCGGACTACGTCACGACGCTCAAGGTGCTCCGGCAGCTGATCCGAAACACCGGCGGCTCGGTGGACTGAGCACCTGCCCGATCGCCTTCCCGAACCGGTCGCGGAGCGACCGCCGCCCGGCGGCGGCGCTGACAAAGAGCAAAGATCAATGGCCGCCAGCGACTTCGCTTGAGCACCCGGCGACACGCTGATCCACGCGGGTGGGGCCGGGGTTGGCTCCGGATCGTCCAGGCATTGATCCGCAGACCGCTGGGCGACCGTACTTCCCGGTAGAAGACCAGACGGTTGCGGAAGGATGGTCACGTTCGTGGCAGCGGCGTTCCCGGAGCATCCGGCAGCACACGATCGAACACCTGACGCAGAGCACCGAACCAACCCCGCACAGTATCGACAGCCAGCCGCGACCCGACCCCCGCTGCCACGTCAACGCGTCGCCTACCTCCAACCCAGCCACGACCAACCACCACCAAACACCAGGACACCCGGCTCGAACCGCCACCCCGCGACCTACCCATGGCCCGGATCCCGACCGAACATGTACGACCCGGACTGGTCGCCACACCCCCACCGCAAAGGCCGACGCCGAGCCCGCCAACCAGCCCGCACCACGATCATCCTGATCGCGATCAGCGCCGTCACCGCCGCCGCCATCAGCACCGCCGTCACCGTCAACGGCACCGAGCAACCAACCGCGGTACCGGCCGCGATCGACGCCGCACCCCCGCAACGATCAAGCACCCCCCACTCCGCCACCCGCGGCGGCATCCGCACCTCCCCCACACCAACCAAACCAGTCAAACCGTCCAGACCGGCCGCGACTGCCACCCCGACACCGAAGACAACCCGCCCACCACGACCGGTGACAGGCCTCAACCAAACCCAGATGAACAACGCCGCGGTGATCGTCCAAGCCGCCCAGGACCGCGGCCTTCCCCGCCGAGCGATGCTGGTCGCCATGATGACCGGAATGCAGGAATCCAGCCTGCGCAACCTGGCCAACCCGACCGTCCCGGCCTCCCTCAACCGACCCAACGAGGGAAGCGGCGACAACTTCGACTCACTCGGCGTCTTCCAACAACGCCCGAGCCAGGGCTGGGGCACCGTGGCACAACTGATGAAACCACGCTACGCCGCGGACGCCTTCTACGAACGACTACTCACGGTAA
Source organism: Actinoplanes sp. ATCC 53533 (assembly GCF_003947245.1). Lineage (NCBI taxonomy): Bacteria > Bacillati > Actinomycetota > Actinomycetes > Micromonosporales > Micromonosporaceae > Actinoplanes > Actinoplanes sp. ATCC 53533. The sequence goes on from NZ_QHHV01000041.1 coordinate 56,218, forward strand.
CCGACTGGGAAACCAAAAGCCTCGGCGCCGCCGCACAAGCCGTCCAACGATCGGCACTACCGGACGCCTACGACAAACACGAAGAACGAGCCGACCAGGTCATCGAAGCACTGCTCTGACCGTACGCCCGGCACTTGCCCGTCCGGGAAGGTCTGTACCGTCGCATCGTGGTCGATCAAGGATATGTATGTCGCGGTTGCGGTCAGCGCCATGAAGGTCTTCCGTTCTCGTACGGGGCGGAAGCGCCGGCGTACTGGCATGACGATCTCGTGAGCGACGAGCGCAGCGTTCTCGAGGATGAGACCTGCATCATCCAGGCACAGCACTACTTCGTCAGGGCACGCCTGGTCATCCCCGTGCTCGATGCCGACGAGAACTTCGAGTGGGGCGTATGGGTGTCGCTCAGCAGGGACAGCTTCGGCCGCGTCCTCGATCTTTGGACAACCCAAGGCCGGGAACGGGAACCCGGGTACTTCGGCTGGCTCTCCACGCAGCTTCCGGTATATCCGACGGAGACATTGAACCTCAAGACCGACGTGCACACCGGGCCGGTCGGCACTCGGCCACACGTGGTACTCGAACCGACCGACCATCCGCTGGCAGCGGAACAACGCAGCGGCATAACCACGGAAAGAGTACGGGAGATAGCCGAAATGCTCCTCCACCCGTAGCTCCTCGCGCAACGTCCTCACATCGGTCCACCTTCGACTGGGCGGAGTCGTTCGTTCGCTGGTCTCCAGGTCCGCCACCGTCCCCGCACCCCGGCTGACTCGCGCTCTCCGCGCGCGTTACGGCAGCGGGCCGCCGGTTTCCACCGGTGCCGGGGCGGAGGTGCCGGGGACAGGCTGGTCCATTGGGGATGCCGTGGCGTAGCCGTCTGGAAGGAGGCGCCACGCGCTGACTCCCATCCGGCCCGTGCTGCCCAGGTCGAGACCGCCGTTCGGCTGGATGATCTGGGACGGGCGACCGGCCAGCGGGCCGATATCGAGGAACCTCACCGTCACCGGTGGCTCTCGGACGTCGTCGTAGGTGTTACGCCAGGCCACGGCCGTGCCAGCCTGCTGCCCCGGCTTCAGGACCACCGGCTTCGGCGGGCCGTCCCACGGTATGGCCGAGCCGATGATCTCCCTAACGCCGTGCAGGACCCGGACTTTCAGCGCCGTCCGGTCGTCGTCGAGAGACCGCACTACCGGATAACCGTTCAGCCGGTAGGTCCGCGACCCGCAATTGACCAACGTAATGCCGAGCACCCGCAGCCCCATCGCGGCGTCCCCCTGCCCCACCTCAAGCCGGACACCCTCGGGCGGGCACGTCACGGTGCTCGCCGACGGGGACGCGTGCCCAGGCAGAGAAGACACCGAGTCCAACGGGAACGCAGGCGGCTCCGAGGTGGACGAGCTCACCGGTCGAGCGCAGCCGACGAGCAGCGCCGCGAGGGCAAACGGAACAACGAAGCGGTAGGCCCGGATTCTGATCACCGACCCATTCTGGGCATCCCTGACAACCTGCGACCCGGTCCGCGCCACCCCGTTCCCTACGTCGCCATCCGATCGCGGTGAGTGCTGACGAGACCGCACCCCGCCCCCGCCCGCGGACGCCGGGAGCGCCCGCAGACCTCGGGAGCGCCCGCAGACCTCGGGAACGCCCGCAGA